>NZ_JACEGK010000676.1:0-3554 GCF_056859195.1 Streptomyces sp. NH27 | reverse complement strand
GGAGAAGCAGATCGTCCCCCCGGAGTGACAGACGCCAGGGCCGTATCCGGGACTCCCCGAAAGGGGTCCGGGACACGGCCCTGGCGTCGTGCGTCGTGCGTCGTGAGGTGAGGCCGGCCGACCGTGGCTGCGGTCAGGAGGTCTCGTCTGCCGGGTTCTCGTCTGCCGGAGTCTCCTCTTCCGAGGATGCCTCCGCCGAGCTCTTCTCCGCCGAGGTCTCCTCTTCCGAGGACGCCTCGTTCGGCTCCCCGGTCGCCTCGCTCGGCTCCGCGCTCATGGTGAGCGCCGGGTCGAGCACTATGTCCTCCTCGCGCGCCTCGACCGACGGCTCCTCCGGGAAGTGGCACGCCGTCAGGTGGCCGGAGGCGCTGCCGCCGAGCTGGATCAGCGGCGGCTCCTGCTCCGCGCAGAGGTCCTGCGCCTTCCAGCAGCGGGTGCGGAAGCGGCAGCCGGACGGCGGGTTGATCGGCGAGGGCACGTCACCGGCCAGCCGGATGCGCTCGCGGCCCTTGTCGTCCGGGTCCGCCTCCGGCGCCGCGGACAGCAGCGCGTGGGTGTACGGGTGGCGCGGCTTGGTGTAGATCGAGTCGCGGTCGCCGATCTCCACGATCTTGCCCAGGTACATCACCGCGATGCGCTGCGAGAAGTGCCGCACGATCGCCAGGTCGTGCGCGATGAAGAGGAACGCGATGCCGAGTTCCTTCTGCACCTTCTGCAGCAGGTTCACCACCTGCGCCTGGATGGAGACGTCCAGCGCGGAGACCGGCTCGTCGGCCACGATCAGCTTCGGGTTCACCGACAGCGCGCGGGCCACGCCGATGCGCTGCCGCTGGCCGCCGGAGAACTCGTGCGGGAAGCGGTTGTAGTGCTCGGGGTTGAGGCCGACGATCTCCAGCAGCTCGCGGACCCGCTTCTCCCGGCCCCCGGTCGGGTTGATCTCGTTGATCTCCATCGGCGCGGAGATGATGCTGCCGACCGTCTGCCGCGGGTTGAGCGAGGCGTACGGGTCCTGGAAGATCATCTGGATCTCGGACCTGATCGGCGCCAGCTGCCTGCGGGAGGCGTGCGTGATGTCCTGGCCGGCGTAGGTCAACTGGCCCGCGGTCGGCTCCAGCAGCCGCGTCACCAGCCGTCCGGTGGTGGACTTGCCGCAGCCGGACTCGCCGACCATGCCCAGGGATTCGCCCTGGGCGATGTGGAAGTCGACGCCGTCGACCGCCCGTACGTCCCCGACCCGGCGCTGGAAGATGAAGCCGCCGTTGATCGGGAAGTACTTCTGGAGGCCCTTGACCTCAAGGAGCGTTTCCCCGGACTTCTGCTGCGGCGTCGGGACCTGGTCCAGGGTCTGCTGTTCACTCATGCTGATTCCTCGGATATCCCGGTCAGCGCAACCGCGGTTGGATCTGCTCATTGAAGATGTCGTGTTTCTGCTCCGGCGTGAGGTGGCACGCCGCGCCCCGTCCCGGTGGCAGCACCGGTCGTTCGGTGCTGCACAGGCCGCCCGGCACCTGGTCGGTGAAAGCGCACCGGGTGTGGAACGGGCAGCCCGGGGGCGGGTTGAGCAGGCTGGGGGGCGAGCCCGGGATGGGCATGAGCGGGACGTCGACGGACGCCGACAGCCGCGGGATCGAGCCCAGCAGGCCCCAGGCATAGGGGTGCTCGGGGTTCTTGAGGATGTCACGGGTGGTGCCGCGCTCCACCGCGCGACCCGCGTACATCACCACGACGTCATCGGCGGTGTTGGCGATGACCCCCAGGTCGTGGGTGATCAGGATGATCGCGGTGCCGGTCTCCTGCTGGAGGTCCTTGAGCAGATCGAGGATCTGCGCCTGGACCGTCACGTCGAGCGCCGTGGTCGGCTCGTCGGCGATCACCAGGTCGGGGTCGCAGACCAGCGCCATGGCGATCATCGCGCGCTGCCGCATGCCGCCGGAGAACTGGTGCGGGTAGTCGTCGACCCGCGTGATCGGCTGCGGGATGCCGACTCGGGTGAGCATCTCGATGGCCCGCTGCTTGGCCTCGCGCCGGGACGCGCCGGTGTGCTTCATGAACGGCTCGGCGATCTGCCGTCCGACCGTGTAGTACGGCGACAGGGCGGTCAGCGAGTCCTGGAAGACCATGGACATCTTCTTGCCGCGCAGTCGCTCCAGCGACCTCTCCGAGGCGCCGATGAGCTCCTGCCCGTCGAGCTGGATCGAGCCGGTGACGGTGGTGTTGCGCGGGT
Organism: Streptomyces sp. NH27; assembly: GCF_056859195.1. Lineage (NCBI taxonomy): Bacteria > Bacillati > Actinomycetota > Actinomycetes > Kitasatosporales > Streptomycetaceae > Streptomyces > Streptomyces sp. NH27. Next base: position 1,330 of record NZ_JACEGK010000676.1, on the reverse strand, counting down.
TGTGCAGCCCGAGTACCGCCAGGTTCGTCACCGACTTGCCGGAGCCGGACTCGCCCACGATGCCCAGGGTCTTGCCCCGGTCGAGGTCGAAGGAGAGCCCGTCCACCGCCTTCACGGTGCCGTCCTCGGTGGCGAACTGCACGAACAGGTCGCGTACCGAGAGGAAGTGCTCGGTGTCCTGCGGCGCGGGTTCGGCCTCGGACTTCGTCAGGATGGTCACGGCGGGTTCTCCTACCGGGTGGTGCGTGGCTGGCGGGGGGCGGCTGCCATGGTCATGAGAGCCTGATCCGCGGGTCGATGGTTGCGTAGACGGCGTCCACGACAATGTTGAAGATCACGATCGAGGAGGCGCTGACCAGCATGACGGCCATCTCCATCGGCAGGTCCAACTTCGTCACCGCACCGACCGCGAGGGTACCCAGGCCGTGCAGGTTGAAGGTCGCCTCGGTGATGATCGCGCCACCGAAGACGCTGCCGAGGTCGATGCCGAAGATGGTGATGATCGACGCGGCCGCTCCGCGCAACGCGTAGCGGTAGAAGACGTATTTCGATCCCATGCCCTTGGCCCGGGCGGTTCTGATGTGGTCCTCGCTCATCTGTTCCACCATCAGCGACCGTGTCTGCCGACTGTAGTTGGACCAGAAGATGACCGACATCACCAGACACGGCAGGATCAGGCCGTTGAGTGAGGCGAGGGGATGGGAGCCCCAGGTGGGGTCCGATCCGTTTTTCAACCAGCCGAGGTTGTTGACGAGCAGGGCGATCGCCAGCGGGCCGATGAAGTAGATCTGCACCGAGTTGCCGAGCAGCGAGATCGAGCTGGCGAGGCGGTCGGTGGCCTTGCCCTGCCGCCACGCGGAGAGCAGGCCCAGGCCGACGCCGATGATCAGGAAGGCGGCCGAGCCGCCGATCGCCAGCGAGAGCGTGGTGGGGTAGCGGTCCTTCAGCTCCGGCCAGATGAGCTGGCCGTCGGCGAAGGAGTAGCCGAAACACGGTGCCGGGCACTTCTGCCCGTCGGGCATGGTGCGCCCGGTGAAGATGCCCTCCATGAAGTGCCAGTACTGGGCGTAGATGGGCTGGTCAAGACCCATCCGCACCTTGATGGCGTGTACCACGTCGGGGTTGGCGCAGTTCTTCCCGCAGGCGAGCTGGGCGGGGTTGGCGGGCAGGACGAAGAACAGGAAGTACGTGACGGCGCTGATGGCCAACAAGATCACGATCGCGCCCAGAACGCGGCGTGACAGGAAACGGAGCATCGGGAGGCTCTTCCGTAGGGGGCGCGGGCGCTGGCCGCGCGGTCAGATCCGGGCGGCCGGCCCCGAAGGATGAT
>NZ_JACEGK010000675.1:0-3565 GCF_056859195.1 Streptomyces sp. NH27 | reverse complement strand
CCTCGGGGCGGTCCCGCCAGGGGAAGTCGGCCGCGGGCCTGGCCTCGGCGCCTTCCTCGGCGCCGGCCGGCGGACCGTCCTCGGCATGCGGGGTGGGGCCGCCGTCGCGCTGCTCGGCGGCCAGTTTGCGCAGCAGCCACACGCCCGCGACGGCCACGACCGCGATCACTGCGAGGGCTATGGCGATGGTCATCGGTGATTCACCTCGCCGCGCGGCGTCCGTACGACGACGGCTGACCGCGTTCGACCGTTCCGACGGCGGCGCCGGCGGGAGTGCCCGCGCACGAAATGCCTCCGGTCTTCCCAGGGTACCCCGCACGGTGCCGATAAGTTTTGGCCATGGCTTACGACAGACCGCGGGCGCCGGGCGCACCGCAGGCTCCGCAGGGCCCCCAGGGGCAGGGCGACGGCTGTGTCGTCGCCGTCATCCGGATACCCGTGCGCATCGTCGCGTTCGTCGTCGTCCTGCCGCTGAAACTGCTGTGGGACGCGCTGGCCTGGGTGTGCCGCGCGCTGTGGCAGTACGTCCTGTACCCGCCGCTGCGCGCGTTCGGGCTGCTGCTCTCCGCGATCTGGCGCCATGTCCTGGTGCCGGTCGGCCGGGTGCTGATCGTCATCCCTGCCGTGTGGCTGTGGACGTACGTGCTGGCGCCGGTGCTGCGGGGGATCGGCCTGGCCGTCTCGTTCCTGGTGCGGTGGGTGCTGGTCTGGCCGGTGGTCGCACTGTGGCGCTACGGGCTGCGGTGGGTCGTGGTCGGCCTGGCCTGGCTGCTGAACTACCTCGTGGTGGTGCCGCTGGTCTTCCTGTGGCAGAAGGTGCTGGTGCCGGTCGGCCGGGAGATCGGCGCGGCGGTCGCGGCCGCCTGGCGGGCGGGCGCGTACGTGGCCCGGCTGATCGGCCGCGGCATCGGCTGGTTCTTCCGGGTGCTGGTCTTCCTGCCGATCGCCTTCGTCTGGCGCTACACCGGGGCGCCGGTCTTCCGTGTGATCGCCGCGGTGTTCCGGTTCGTCCGCCGGGAGATCCTGCACCCGATCCGGGTCGCGCTGGCCGATGCCCGGCGGGCCGTCGGGTCCGCGCTGTTCGGCACCCCGCGCGAGGCGCCGCCGGCCGATCTGCCGCGGCAGTCCCGGCAGGCCCGGCACGAGGCGCGGCTGCCCCCGGCCGCCTCCTACCGGGCCGGCGCCGAGCCGGCGGAGCCGCTGCCGCCCGTGCCGTGGCGGGTCGATCCGGCCCGGCGCGACCCGAGGCTGCCCCCGGTCGCGCCGCACCGCACCCGCCCGGACCAGGCGGCGCCGCCGGGTGGCGATGTGCCGCCCACGCCGCCGCCCGCGCCAGGCGGCGGCTTCGGGCCACCGCCGGACGGCTTCGGGCCGCCGCCCGACATGGGCAAGTCGGGCCCGCGGCAAGGAAAGTGACGATCCGTCAACTGGCTTTGCCCGACAGGTGACTTGAGGTCAGTTCGTCACCGGGGTGAGGCCGGGCCGGACGTGGTCGATCGCCCGGTACCAGTTGTTGCCCGCGTCGAGCATCCGGAACTTCGGCGGCACCGCCCTCGCCCCGGCGGGCACCGCGATCCGCCGGGTGATCAGCTGGTTCTCCGCGTCGCCGCGGGCGTTGTCGTTGCCGGTGGCGGCGCCGCCGCTGTAGGCGAGCAGCACCGTCTCCTCGCCGCTGTCGAACGCGGCCGTGACCGTCGCGGTCTGCGGCGACTCCTGCCGGTAGCGCGAGTCCCGGTCGTGCGAGTCGAAGCCGAGGAGGTGCGGAGGAGGCCGCCGCCGCGGTTGTCGACGGGCGGTTGTCCACAGGCTTGATCGCGGGCGGCGCGGGGCCTGTGGCGCGCGGCGTAACCTTGGACATGCAGGGACGCCCGGGTGCGCCGGAATGGGCACGCGGGCGAGTGGTACACCCGACACGAAGGACTGAGCGACACTGGGTAAGCGACAGCCAGAGGGCCCGCCGCCGGCACCGGCGGTGCAGCGCATCCGCCTGCGGTACACCAAGCGCGGCCGCCTCCGGTTCACCAGCCACCGCGACTTCCAGCGCGCTTTCGAGCGGGCCCTGCGCCGCGCCGAGGTGCCGATGGCGTACTCGGCCGGTTTCACCCCGCACCCGAAGGTGTCGTACGCGAACGCCGCCCCGACGGGCGTCGGCAGCGAGGCGGAGTACCTGGAGATCGCGCTCGCCGCACCGCGCGACCCCGAGCGGCTCCGGCTGCTGCTGGACGAGTCGCTGCCCACCGGCCTCGACATCATCGAGGCGGTCGACGCCCGCACCCCGGGTCTGGCCGACCGGCTCGAAGCGTCGGTGTGGCAGCTCAGGCTCGACGGCGTCGAACCCGACGAGGCCCGCCGGGCCGTCGCCGCGTTCCTCGCCGCGGAGACCGTGGAAGTGCAGCGCACCACCAAGAACGGCGTCCGCACCTTCGACTGCCGGGCCGCCGTCGCGCGGTTCGAGGTCGTCCCCGCGGAGGCCGCGACGGGCGATGCGACGGGCGGCGGCGCGGACACGGAGGCGGCGGATCAGGGTGCGGGCGCGCCGCGAAGCGACGCCTGTGCGATACTGCGGCTGGTTGTACGACACCTGACACCTGCCGTGCGACCCGACGACGTACTGTCCGGCCTCCATGCGACGGCCGACCTCGCGCCGCCGGTCCCCGTAGCGGTGACCAGGCTGGCGCAGGGGCCGCTCGACGAGGAGTCCGGCACGGTCACCGACCCGCTCGCGCCAGATCGCGACGCCGTGGCGGTACCTGCCGGTTCCGCCTAGGTACGGCGTCGACGTGTTGCCGGCGCACCAGGGAGCCACCCGGGTCCGGCGACGCTGACCACACGAGACTTTCGTCGGCCCCCCGCAGGGGCGGGCCGATGAGCGAGACAGCAGCCCCCGTGCGGCGCCCGCGCCCCGGAGGACGGCCACCGCGATCCAAGCGGCCCGCCGACCCCGGATTCCAGGCGCGGCGCCCGGGGGCACGACGGGAGCACTGCCCGAATGCCCGACAACGACGAGACCACCCCGGGTTCGACCCCGGACCACACTTCCTCCGGCGCCGCGGCCGACGAGAGCGCGGCACCCCGCCGCCGCCGTCGCGCCGCGTCCCGCCCGGCGGGCCCGCCCGGAGCGGACACCGCCGCCGACACGTCCGGCGCCGGCACGGAAGAGGCGGCCCCGGCCGCGCCCCGCCGCCGCGCCACCCGCAAGACCGCGGCCGCCGCCCCGGCCGAGGAGACCCCGGCCGCGCAGAGCGCGCCTGCTGCCGAGGGCGACGCGGAGGCTGCTCCGGCGCGTCCGCGTCGGCGTGCGACGCGTAAGGCGACGGCTCCGGCGGGTGCGCCCGCTGCGGCCGAGGAGACTCCGGCTGCCGAGGCCGCGCCTGTGGAGAGCGCGCCTGCTGCCGAGAGTGACGCGGAGGCTGCTCCGGCGCGTCCGCGTCGGCGTGCGACGCGTAAGGCGACGGCTCCGGCGGGTGCGCCCGCTGCGGCCGAGGAGACTCCGGCTGCCGAGGCCGCGCCCGCACAGAGCGCACCTGCTGCCGAGGAGAGCCTGTCTCTGATACACATCTCCGAG
>NZ_JACEGK010000674.1:0-3568 GCF_056859195.1 Streptomyces sp. NH27 | reverse complement strand
CCGCCAGAACGGCGAGCCCAACATCGCCGCTGCCCTCCGGAACGCCGGCCGCGACTACCGCCGACCTTTGTCCATCCTCGGCCTCACGTGATCAACCTGGACAGATCCCCATCACGCAATGACCTTGACCATCCTGTCCGGCGACATGCTGGGAATCACCATCACCGTCGCGGTCCCGGCTCAAAGCGTCGGCACCGTACCGGTCACCGTGGTCACCAGCAGCGGTACGAGCAACCCGGTGCCCTACACCTACGCCGTCGCGACTCCTCCCGCTCCCCCCACTGCCGCCAGCATCAACCCTGCCTCGGGCCCGGTCGCCGGCAACACCCCGTTCGTCATCATCGGCAGCCACTTGACCGGAGCCACCGTCACCGTCGGCGGCACCCCTGCCTCCGTCCTGGGGACCGACCCCTCCGGGACCCTGCTGTTCGGTGTCATTCCGGCCGGCGCAGCCGCAGGCAACGTCCCTGTCGTGGTGACTACCCCGAGCGGGACGACAACTGTGCCGGGCGGTTACACCTACGCCTGAGCATGCCGGGTCGACGCTCCGCTGTGGGCCTCGTACCTCCGGCCATCGCAGGGGCTATGCCGGTCTGCCGTCCGCGCGCAGGTCGGCATCGCCTCGTCCGGCCGCCCGGGCTCGCTTGGCACCCGGTAACGGCCGAGGAGCGGGTAGGGCAGGCCGAAGGCAGCCGGCTCCTTTGGGGTTGCCCGCCGGCACCACTGCGCCGCTGCGGTGACCGAGTCATGGCCCGCGGCTGTCATCACGCAGACCACCACAGCCAGCAGGGGGAGAGCCGGTAGCGGACTCCGCCGGCTCCGCGCGGATCAGTGAGCGGCTCGAACTCAGCTGCCAGAGTGCGGACTTGGTCCTGTGCAGCACCCGCACTCCGCAATCCGGACGCCGTCGAGGAGCAGGGTGGTCGGGCCGCCCGGCAGGGGTGGCCCGACCGTCTGGTGATGCCGCGCCGCAACTGGCGGGGCCGGCCCTGTGGCCGGCCGACGACGGGGGTCGTCAGATCTCGTGTTTCGTGGCGCTCCGCGACTTCGTGGCGGAGTCATCTGACCGCAGGGTTGCAGTGATGGTTTCCGCGGTGGTCCGGATCTGGTCGAGCATGCGTGTCTTGGCCTGGTCGTCGGCGAACGTGGCGCGGATGCTGTTGCGGGCCAGCCACGACGAGAGTGAGCTGCCCCGAGTTTCGTGGAGTCCGCGATCGTGTGGTCAAGCGGCCTGCGGGGCTTGCTCCAGTTGCACCCAGTACGCCTGTTCGTACTCGTCGGGCGGGAGGTAGCCGAGGGCGGAGTGGAGCCGTTCACCGTTGTACCACGCGACCCACTGGAAGACGGCCCGCTCGACCTCGTCGAAGTCCCGCCATGGCCCCTGATGCTCGATCAACTCGGCCTTGAACGTGCCGTTCAGGGCCTCGGCCATCGCATTGTCGTAACTGTCCGCGACGGAGCCGACCGACGCTGAGGCGCCGACTTCAGCGAGACGCTCCGTATACCGAATGGACACGTATTGCGACCCGCGGTCGCTGTGGTGGATCAGTTCGGCGTCCTTCTTGATCCTCTGCCGCCACAGCGCCATCTCCAGCGCGTCCAGCGGCAGGTCCGTGCGCATGTGGGTGGCGGCCTGCCAGCCCACGATCCGGCGGGAGTACGCGTCCAGGACGAACGCGACGTAGACCCAGCCCGACCAGGTGCGGATGTAGGTCAGGTCGGCCAGCCACAGCTGGTTCGGGCGCTCGGCGGTGAAGCGGCGGTTGACCAGGTCCGGCGGGCGCGGGGCGGACGGCTCCGGAATGGTGGTGCGGCGCCGCTGGCCGCGGATGACGCCCTCGATGCCGAGCTCGCGCATCAGCCGCTCGACCGTGCAACGTGCCACCTGGTGGCCGGCGCGGACCAGCGCGCGGGTGATCCGGCGGGCGCCGTGCGTGCGGCCGGAGTCCTCCCACACGGCCGTGACCAGCGGTTTCAGTTCCTCATCGCGCAGGCGGCGAGGAGACTTCGACCGGGACTTGCGGGCGAAGTAGGTCGACGGGGACAGGTCCAGCACCCGGCAGACGGGATCGACCCCGAGGCCCTCGTCGCGCAGGTGGTCGACCACCTGCTCGGCCTCGTCCGGGGACGGTCGATCTCCTGCGCAAAAAACACCGAGGCGGCCTTCAGGATCTCGTTGGCCCGCCTCAACTCGGCGTTCTCCTTGCGGAGTTCCTTCAGCTCATCCCCCTCTCGGCGGTGGTGAGACGGTCGTCACGCTCACCGGCGTCCGCCTCGGCCTGTACTCCAGTCGCACTTCGTGATCTGACGGGTGGTCGAGGCGCGGGGTCAGGTATGGGTGGCCAGGCGGCGCTTGTAGTGGTGCCAGCGGGAGCGGGCCTGGTGGTGGCGTCGCCAGGTGGACCATTGCGGGTGGAAGGTCATCCGGCGGGTGGCGACGGCGGTGGGCAGGTCCCGCAGTAGAGCGGTGAATAGTTGGAACAGGCGGCGGGCCTCGGTGACGGTGAGGGCGATTTGACCGAAGTCCTCGGGCGGTTCGGCGGCTTCGTCGGTGGGCAGGACCGGGTCGGGATGAGTGCGCCGGTCCAGGCTGGCGATCACGGCGAGCAGGGCGAGGGCGGCCATCGCGAGCACGACGTGCCGGCGCCAGGAGCGGTAGCGGCGGGCCTGTGTGTGGTCGAGGCCGACAGCGTCCTTGCCGTTGGCGAAGTCCTCCTCGACCGCCCACCTGATCCCGGCGATCTTGACGAGATCGGCCAGTGCAATCGACCGGCCAGGTGGTACGTAGGCGTAGAAGAAGGCCAGGTCAGTGGGGTCGGCGAGGGAGCGGCGGACCAGTAGATGGTGTCGAGGGCCGGCTGTGGCGACCAGGGCCCAGTCGTAGACGCGTGGCCCCTTGGCGCCCTGTCCGCACGAGAGCCGGTTCCAGGCCCGCTTGGGGACCTTCTTCGCTGCCAGGACATCGGCGCGGATCGGACCGATGCCGGTGGGCACGGCGAAGTTGACTCCGACGGCGAAGACATAGCCGATGGCGCGCTCCTCGAAGAAGCCGCGCAGTTTCGCGCTGCGGCCATAGACTTCATCGCCTGCCGCCCAGTCCACCGCGACTCCGGCCGTGACGGCCCGCCTGGCCTGCTCCAGGGCGATGGTGGTCTTGGTGCGGAAGGTGAAGTCCCTTCCCAATCCGGCGCGTTCGCACCGCTGGGGGTCCTTTGTCCAGTGTTCCTGGACATAGAGGTCGCCGTCGACCAGACAGTGTCCCAGCGCGCTGGCGTAGGTGCAGTACACCGCGACGACGGCGTTGCTGACCTGCCCCGTGGTGCCGGTGTACTGCCGTCCGACTCCGGCGGTGGCCTCGCCCTTCTTCTCCTGGCCGGTCTCGTCGAAGACCAGCACCGCACCGGGTGCGGCCAGGTGGCGTACGGCGAAGTCCCGCACCGCGTCGCGGGCACCGTCCTCGTCCCAGACGGCCTGGTAGAGCAGGCGCTGTGTCCCGAACGCCCGCGCTTGCCCTGCGTGCTCGGCCACGGTCCAGCAGTTCTTGCGCGGCAGGTCGGCCAGCAGGCCA
>NZ_JACEGK010000673.1:0-3575 GCF_056859195.1 Streptomyces sp. NH27 | reverse complement strand
CCCGCGCATCGCACGCGGCACCCCACGCCAGTGGTCCCTCGGACGGGTGAACCGGGCGCAAAACCAGCAGCCGAGCCGCCCACCGCGGGACGACACGGCCGTTACGGGTGAGGTGGATGGTGCGCACGGGCAGGCGCGCGGAGGCGCGCCCGGGGCGTGCGGACGCACGAACGAGCCCGCACGCGTCCACGGAAGGTACGGTGCGGGCTCGCGGTCAGCTGTCGGTGCGGCCGTGCACCCGCGCCACCCACTCCGCGGGTTTGGCGATCTCCGCCTTGGTGGGCAGCGTGTTCGGCGAGGTCCACACGCGGTTGAAGCCGTCCATGCCGACCTCCTTGACCACGCCGCGCACGAACCGCTCGCCGTCGCGGTACTGCCGCAGCTTCGCGTCCAGGCCGAGCATCCGGCGCAGCGCCTGGTCGAGCCGGCCCGCGCCGCTGGCGCGCCGCTGCCCGAACTTCTCCCGGATCTCCGCGACGGTCGCCACGACCTCGGGACCCACGCCGTCCATCACGTAGTCGGCGTGCCCTTCGAGCAGCGACATCACGGCGGTCAGCCGGGTGAGGATCTCCTTCTGCGCGGGGGTCTGCACCAGGTCGACGAGGCTACGGCCGTCGTCCGGCTCGCCGCCGGCGCCCTCCTCGCCCTCCTCCCGGTCCTTGCCCGCGCCACTGAAGGTCTGCACCGCCTGCCGGACCCGCTCCACGACCGTGGAGGCGTCGAGTTCGGTCTCGCCGAGGAAGGACTGGATCTCGCCCTCGATGTGGTCGCGCAGCCACGGCACCGCGGAGAACTGGGTGCGGTGGGTCTCTTCGTGCAGGCACACCCACAGCCGGAAGTCGTGCGGATCGACGTCCAGCTCGCGTTCGACGTGCACGATGTTCGGGGCGACCAGCAGCAGCCGCCCGGCCCTGGACTCCCCCGGGCCCGGCTGCACCGGTCCCGCGGGCATCTCCCGCGAGGGCGGTGCGAACGTCTCGTACTGGCCGAGCACCCGGGAGGACAGGAAGCTCAGCAGCATCCCGACCTCGACGCCGGTGACCTTGCCGCCCACGGTGCCCAGTACGACCCCGCCCGCGCCGCCCGGGCGGCGCGCCTGCATCTTGCCCAGCAGCGGTTTGAGCACCTCGCGGAACCCGGCGACGTTGGCCCGTACCCAGCCGGGCCGGTCCACGATCAGCACCGGCGTGCCGTGCGGTCGCGCCGCACCCTCGCCGTACATCCGCGTGAACGCGCTGACGTGGTTCTCCGACTCCTCGGCGTGCTTCCGCAACTCGGCCACGATCGCGCGTGCCTCGTCCCGACTCACCTCCGGACCGGGCCGCGTCAGTCGCTGTGCGGTCGCCACGGCGAGGTTCCAGTCGACCATCTCGCTTCCACCGATGCTCGTCATACCTTCACGGTACGTTGCCGCCCCCGCTTTGGGGGCGCCCAGGCCGGTTCTGCGCCCCGCCGGTTGCCGTCCGTCCCTCTCCGCGCCCCGGGGGTCAGGTGGCGGCCACTGCCGTGGCCAGTCTGTCGAGGGCGCCCTCGGTCGCGACCGGGTCGGCTCCCCCTTGCGTCATGAACGAGAACGCGAGCAGCCGCCCGTCGGCCGTGACGACGGTTCCCGCGATCGTGTTGGTCCCCGTGAGGGTCCCCGTCTTCGCGTGCACCAGGCCCGCCGCGGGCGACCCCTGGAAGCGCGCCGCCAGCGTCCCCGTGAAGTCCGCGACCGGCATCCCGGTGAGGATCGGGCGCAGCTCGGTGTGTTCGGGGCTCGCCGCCAGCGCCAGCAGCCGCGCGAGGGTGACCGGCGCCAGCCGATCCTCGTGGTCGAGCCCGCTCCCGTCGTGGAACGACGCCTGCGGCAGCGGAACCCCGTACCGCGCCAGCGCCGCCCTGATCGCCGCCGCGCCACCTGCGAAGCTCGCCGGCTGCCCGCTCGCGATCGCCACCTGGCGGGCCAGCGCCTCCGCGAGGTCGTTGTCGCTGTTGGTGAGCATCCGCTCCACGAGATCGGCCAGCGGCGCCGACTCGTGCGTCGCGAGCGTGGTGCCGGCCACGGTCCCCGCCTTGCCCGCGTGCTCGTGCGAGACGCCGGTCACGGTGATCCCCTGCTCGCCGAGCAGTTGCGCGAAGTTCGACGCCGCACTGGCCGCCGGGTCCCATGCCCGGGAGGCGGGGCCGCTGCTGCTTCCGTCGAGCCGCGCCTCGTTCGCCATCAGCGCGGTGACCGGGGCGAGGTTCTCGTTGTGCCCGATGGGATGCAGCGTCGGCCCGCTGTAGAGGGACGTGTCGTAGCCGAGCGCGATCTTCGTCCGCCCGGCCGCCTTCAGCGCCTTCGCGGTGTCCTTCGCGAGCTGCCCCGACTGGAGCGTGGGGTCACCGCCGCCGACCAGCACCACCTCGCCCGTACCGGTCATCACCACCTGCGTGGTCAGCCGCTTCTCCGGGCCGAGCAGGCCCAGCGCGGCCGTGGCGGTGGCGAGTTTGGTGGTGGACGCGGGCGTCGTCGCGATGCCGTCCTTGTGGTCGTAGAGCACTGTGCCGGTGCTCACGTCGATCACGGCGCCGGTGCGGACCGGGCCCATGCCGTACGCCGTCAGCAGCGGGTCGAGCTTCCCGGCGAGCTTCGCCGGGAGGCCGGCGGGCAGCGGTGCGGCGGAACCTCCGACGGGCAGCAGGACGGGCGCGGCGGTCGGCGCGGCGGTCGGTACGCCCCCGGGTCCGGCCGTGGATACGGGGCCGGGTGTCGTCGTCGCCGTGCCGCCCGGCCCGGCGACGGTGTCCCGCTTCGCGGCGAAGTGCCGTTCCGCGGTGCGCTGCCCGCCCTGCCACGGCCCGGCGGCGGCCGCCGCGCCTGCGGCGACGACCGCGCCTATCCCGGCGGATACCGCCACGACCTGCCACGTCCTGCCGAGCGGCACAGCCGACCAGCCCCTTTCGCGACCACCCCGATGCGTGGGAGACACTTAACCACCCACACTGTGTGCTGATCATTGAGGAGTAGGGCCGTGGAGTTCGACGTCACGATCGAGATCCCGAAGGGTTCACGAAACAAGTACGAGGTGGACCACGAGTCCGGTCGTATCCGCCTGGACCGCAGGCTCTTCACGTCCACGAGTTACCCGGCGGACTACGGCTTCATCGAGAACACCCTCGGTCAGGACGGCGACCCGCTGGACGCGCTGGTGATTCTGGACGAGCCGACGTTCCCCGGCTGCCTGATCACCTGCCGCGCCATCGGCATGTTCCGGATGACCGACGAGGCCGGCGGCGACGACAAGGTGCTGTGCGTGCCCGCGTCCGACCCGCGCGTGGAGCACCTGCGGGACATCCACCACGTCTCGGAGTTCGACCGCCTGGAGATCCAGCACTTCTTCGAGGTCTACAAGGACCTGGAGCCCGGCAAGTCCGTCGAGGGCGCGAACTGGGTCGGCCGGACCGAGGCCGAGGCGGAGATCGAGGAGTCCTTCCGCCGCCTCAAGGAGCACAACGGCGGTCACTGACCGCCGGCTTCCCGCAGTACGGGCCCGCGACCGATCCCGGCCGCGGGCCTGCGCTGTGCGTGCGCCGAACGCGGGCCCGTACGG
>NZ_JACEGK010000672.1:0-3590 GCF_056859195.1 Streptomyces sp. NH27 | reverse complement strand
AGCGTAGGCTCGGCGGAGGGCCGCTCCGCCGGCGTGGCGGCCCGCACCCCTTCGACCGTTAGGACCCCACCCACCGTGACTGCTCTGACACTAAGCGCCTCCTCCGCCGCAGCGCTGCGCGCGGATGCTGTCGTCGTAGGCGTGACCAAAGGCCCAAAAGGCCCGCGCCTGGCGGCGGGAGCGGACGCCGTGGACGACGCGTTCGGCGGCAAGCTGGCCGCCGTACTTGAGACCCTGGGCGCGTCCGGCGCCGAGGGAGAGTCGACCAAGGTGCCCGCGCCCGATGGCGTGAAGGCTCCCGTGGTGCTCGCGGTCGGCCTCGGCGAACCCGCCGGGAAGCACGACCCGTACGACGCGGAGGCCCTGCGCAAGGCCGCGGGCGTCGCCGCCCGCACCCTGGCCGGTGCCAAGAAGGCCGCCTTCGCGCTGCCGACCGCCACCGCCGCCGACGTGGAGGCCGTCGCGACCGGTGCGCTGCTGGGCGCGTACGCCTTCACCGCGTACCGGTCCGACGACAAGAAGGACGCGCGCGGCCCGCTCGGCGAGGTCACCGTGGTCGGTGCGAAGCCGCGCGACAAGGAGCACAAGGCCGCCGCCGCGCGGGCCGTCGCGGTCGCCGCGGAGGTCAACCGGGCCCGCGACCTGATCAACACCCCGCCGAACGACCTGAACCCGAAGGCGTTCGCCGCGGCCGTCCAGGAGGCGGGCAAGGAGTTCGGCCTGAAGGTCGAGGTGCTGGACGAGAAGGCGCTCGCCAAGGGCGGCTACGGCGGCATCCTCGGCGTCGGCCAGGGCGCGGCGACGCCGCCCCGGCTGGTCAAGGTCGCGTACACGCACCCCGACGCGACCCGCTCGCTCGCCTTCGTCGGCAAGGGCATCACCTACGACTCGGGCGGCATCTCGCTGAAGCCCCCGGGGCACAACGAGACGATGAAGTGCGACATGAGCGGCGCGGCCGCCGTGTTCGGCGCGGTGGTGGCGACCGCGAAGCTCGGCCTCGCGGTCAACGTGACCGGCTGGCTGGCGCTGGCCGAGAACATGCCCGGCGGCAACGCGATCCGCCCCGGCGACGTGCTGAAGATGTACAGCGGCAAGACCGTCGAGGTGCTCAACACCGACGCCGAGGGCCGCCTGGTGCTGGCCGACGCGCTGGCCCGCGCCTCCGAGGAGTCGCCCGACGCGATCGTGGACGTGGCGACGCTGACCGGGGCGATGGTGCTCGCGCTCGGTGACGGCCGGTTCGGGATCATGGCCAACGACGACGAGTTCCGCGCCGCCGTGCACGCCGTGGCACTCGCGGAGGGCGAGGACGCCTGGCCGATGCCGCTGCCGCAGCAGCTCCGCAAGACCTTCGACTCGCCGATCGCGGACCTCGCGAACATGGGGGTGCGGATGGGCGGCGGCCTGATCGCCGGACTGTTCCTGCGGGAGTTCGTCGGCGAGGGCATCACCTGGGCGCACCTGGACATCGCCGGCCCCGCCTTCCACGAGGGCACGCCGTTCGGCTACACCCCCAAGGGCGGCACCGGCAGCGCCGTCCGCACCCTGGTCGGTCTCGCCCGCGGTGCCGCCGAGGGCGACCTCTTCTGACGGGTCCCGCCCGGCGGCAAAGTAGGAAAAGCAGGTGAGATGCGTCACGTACGGCCCTGGGTGAGGTACCCGGGGCCGTACCTGCTACGTCACACCGCCCGGCCCGATGCCTCACCGCCCGCCAACAAGTGCGAAGATGTGGGTCGGCACGACAGGGCCCCCTTTGAGACAAAGCGGCCGAACCAAAGCCGCCGTCCGGTCTAGGTGGACCGGCTCCGGCGAACCCATGCATGGAGGACGTGACGTGGCGAACGACGCCAGCACTGTTTTCGACCTAGTGATCCTCGGCGGTGGCAGTGGCGGTTACGCGGCTGCCCTGCGTGCCGCACAGCTTGGACTCGACGTCGCCCTGATCGAGAAGAACAAGCTCGGGGGCACCTGTCTGCACCAGGGCTGCATCCCCACCAAGGCGCTGCTGCACGCCGGTGAGATCGCCGACCAGGCTCGCGAGAGCGAGCAGTTCGGTGTGCGGGCCACCTTCGAGGGCATCGACATCGCGGCCGTCCACAAGTACAAGGACGACGTGATCTCCGGCCTCTACAAGGGCCTGCAGGGCCTGGTGGCCTCGCGCAAGGTGACATACATCGAGGGTGAGGGCCGGCTCTCCTCCCCCACCTCCGTCGATGTGAACGGGCAGCGCATCCAGGGCCGGCACATCGTGCTGGCGACCGGGTCCGTACCGCGCTCGCTGCCGGGCCTGACCATCGACGGCAACCGGATCATCTCCTCCGACCACGCCCTGGTCCTGGACCGGGTGCCGCAGTCGGCGATCATCCTGGGCGGCGGCGTGATCGGCGTCGAGTTCGCCTCGGCGTGGAAGTCCTTCGGCACCGACGTGACGATCGTCGAGGGCCTGCCCCACCTGGTGCCGGTCGAGGACGAGAACAGCTCGAAGCTGCTGGAGCGGGCCTTCCGCAAGCGCGGCATCAAGTTCAACCTGGGCACCTTCTTCCAGGGCGCCGAGTACACCGACAACGGCGTCAAGGTCACCCTGGCCGACGGCAAGACCTTCGAGGCGGAGGTGCTGCTGGTCGCGATCGGCCGCGGCCCGGTCTCGCAGAGCCTCGGCTACGAGGAGCAGGGCGTCGCCATGGACCGCGGCTACGTCCTGGTCGACGAGTACATGCGCACCAACGTGCCGACGATCTCCGCGGTGGGCGACCTGGTGCCCACCTTGCAGCTCGCGCACGTCGGCTTCGCCGAGGGCATCCTCGTCGCCGAGCGGGTGGCCGGCCTCAAGCCCGTGCCGATCGACTACGACGGTGTGCCGCGGGTGACGTACTGCCACCCCGAGGTCGCCTCGATGGGCATCAGCGAGGCGAAGGCCAAGGAGGTGTACGGCGCGGACAAGGTCGTCACGCTCAAGTACAACCTGGCCGGGAACGGCAAGAGCAAGATCCTCAAGACCGCGGGCGAGGTCAAGCTCGTCCAGGTGCGCGACGGCGCCGTCGTGGGCATCCACATGGTCGGCGACCGGATGGGCGAGCAGGTCGGCGAGGCGCAGCTCATCTACAACTGGGAGGCGCTGCCCGCCGAGGTCGCGCAGCTCATCCACGCCCACCCGACGCAGAGCGAGGCTCTCGGCGAGGCCCACCTGGCACTCGCCGGCAAGCCGCTGCACTCGCACGACTGACCCTCGAACACGCCACCCATCCGCACAGATCGTTAGGAGCAACCGCAACCATGGCGGTTTCCGTAACCCTGCCGGCGCTCGGCGAGAGCGTGACCGAGGGCACCGTCACCCGCTGGCTGAAGGCCGAGGGCGAGCGCGTCGAGGCCGACGAGCCACTGCTCGAGGTCTCGACCGACAAGGTCGACACCGAGATCCCCTCTCCCGCGTCCGGCGTCCTGGCGTCCATCAAGGTCGCCGAGGACGAGACGGTCGAGGTCGGCGCCGAACTGGCCGTGATCGACGACGGCTCGGGCGCCCCCGTGGCGCCCGCGGCCCCCGCGGCTCAGCCGCAACCCACCCCGGAACCGGCGCCCGCGCCGGCCCCGGT
>NZ_JACEGK010000671.1:0-3617 GCF_056859195.1 Streptomyces sp. NH27 | reverse complement strand
GACCCGGACCCGTACCGTTCGCCATCGGCGGCCCGCCTCGCGGCCCGACCCCGCCCATCGCCCCGTACACACACCTCAGCACACGCGCCACCCCCGCACCGTATCGCCTCCGAAGGCCCCGAAGGCCCGGCGCCCTGAAGGGAGCGGTTCGGGGGCACGCAAGGGAACCGCTCGGGGACCGGTTCAGCCTGCGGCCTTGGTGGACGGGGGCGGGGCGCCGCCTCGCGTGACCGCCCACAGCAGGAGCGCGAGCAGGCTGATCCCGGCGCCCAGCACGCACACGGCTGTCCAACCCGCCACCGCGTAGAGCGTGGTCGCGGCGACGGCGCCGGCGGCACTGCCGATCGAGTAGAAGACCATGTAGCCGCCGATCAGCCGGCTCCCCGCCTCCGGATGCAGTGCGTAGATCAGGGTCTGGTTGGTGACGTGGACCGCCTGGACGGCGAGGTCGAGGACGCTCACCCCGACGGCCAGCGCCCAGAGCGAGTGCCGGGTGAAGGCCAGGGGCAGCCAGGAGACGGCGAGCAGGGCCAGGCCGATGCCGGTGGTCCGCCGGGAGAAGCCGCGGTCGTTCAGCCGGCCGGCCGCGGTGGCGGCGAGGGCGCCTGCGGCTCCGGCCAGTCCGAACGCCCCGAGTTCGGTGTGTGACAAGGAGAGCGGGGGTGCGCTGAGCGGCAGCGCGACACTGCTCCACAGAACGCTGAAGGCGGCGAAGATCAGCAGGGCGAGCAGAGCCCGCACCCGTAGCAGTCGCTCGCGCGCGAACAACGTGACGGTGGAGCGCAGCAGTTGTCCATATCCGCCGGCCGTCGGGGTGGCAACGGTCCGGGGCCGGGACGGCAGCAGGTGGTGGAGGGCCAGCGCGAGCACGCAGGTGACAACCGCCGAGCAGAGGTAGACCGAGCGCCAGCCGGCGAGGTCGGCCAGGAGGCCGGACACGGAGCGGGCGAACAGGATGCCGGTGACCACGCCGCTGGTCACCAGGCCGACGACCTGCCCGCGTTCCTCGGGTGCGGCGAGGGAAGCGGCGAAGGCCACCAGCGTCTGGGTGACCACCGCGAGCAGTCCCACGGTGGCGAGTCCCACGAACAGCAGCGCCGCGCCGGCGGCGGTGCCGACCGCAGTCAACGCCGCGGCCAGCAGAAGGAGTTGCGCCACGACGAGGCGTCTGCGGTCGAGCAGGTCCCCCAGCGGCACGAGCAGGAACAGCCCCAGCCCGTAACCGACTTGGGTCAGGGTCACGACTGCGCCGACGGTCGCCGTGCCGATCGAGAAGTCGCGGCCCAGCGTCACCAGGAGTGGCTGCGCGAAGTAGACGTTGGCGACCGCCGTTCCGCAGGCCACCGCGAAGAGCAGGGTGACTCCCCTGGACAGCCTGAACCCGGACGTCCTCACGTCCGGCGCCGCGGCCTCGACCGCCATGACCCCGTGATCCCTTGCCACGCGAAGCCCCTCACACTCGGTTTCATCTTGCTACCAGTGGGACCGTAGCCGGAGGTGGTAGCATGTTGCAACCGACATGATGATGGAGGACGCCATGGTGGAGCGGACCCGCTTCGACGACAGCGACTGTCCCGTCGCACGGTCGGTCGACACGATCGGCGACTGGTGGTCACTGCTGATCGTGCGGGACGCCTTCGACGGCAGCCGCCGCTTCGGGGAGTTCCAGCGCAGTCTCGGCGTGGCGAAGAACATCCTCGCCGCGCGCCTGCGCGCCCTGGTCGCCGCCGGGGTCCTCGACACCGCCCCCGCCTCGGACGGCAGCGCCTACCAGGAGTACGTACTGACGCCGAAGGGCAAGGGCCTCTTCCCCGTCATCGTCGCGCTGCGGCAGTGGGGCGAGCAGAACCTCTTCACCCCCGACGAGTCGCACTCCGAACTGCTCGACCGCCGGCAGGGACACCCCTTGCGCGCGCTCGAGGTCCACGCCGCGGACGGACGACGGCTCGACGCCGACGACACCACCGTCAAGAAGGTCGGCTGACCGAACGGCTCACGACGCCGCGACTGGAGACGGCGGCGCGGCCCCGGCACGGGCGGCGGAACTCGGTGGCGGCACAGGCGGCGGAAGTCTAACGCGCCACGCGGTAGCGGTAGTAGACGACTTTCGAGCTGAAGGTGCGGGTCTCGACGAGTTCGAGATCCACCCGGCGCTCATGCTGGGGAAAGTACGGGGTGCCCCCGCCGACCAGCACCGGGTGGACCCTGACCCGGTACTCGTCGATCAGACCCGACGCCGCCACCTCGGCGGCGAGGGTCGCGCCGCCGATCGCGATGTCGCCCTCCCCCGGCTCGGCCCGCAACCGCTCGATCTCCTCCGCCAGGCCGCCGGAGGCCAGCCGCGCGTTGCCCTGCACCGCCGACAGCGTGGTGGAGAACACCACCTTGGGGAGCGGCTTCCAGAGCGCGGCCCACTCGAGCATCGAGTCGTCGAGCGACGGGTCCTGGTCGGCGGTCTCCCAGTACAGCATCGTCTCGTACAGCCGCCGTCCCAACAGGTGGACGCCGACTTCTCGTAGCTCGTCGGTGGCGAAGCGAAAGAGCTCCTCGTCGGGCGCCGTCCAGTCGAAGCCGCCGTCCGGCCCGACGATGTAGCCGTCAAGCGAGACGCCCATCGAATAGGTCACGCTGCGCATCAGAAGCCCTCCTCGGCAACGGGTTCGACCGTACGACCGCCGTACGCCGCAGGACTCATCGCAGCCCCACCTGATCGCCGACCCGAACGGACCGCCGCGGCACCCATCCACCAGCTGACGACCTGTGGTGCGATAGGCGACGCACCGTCTCGGACCTCGGAACGCGACACCGAGGCGCGACCCCCGCGCAGGGGTCAGGGGCGTACGGACGGTGACGGAAGGACGAGGACGACCTCGTCGATCTCCTCGCCCCGCGCATTCGCGTAATCCCGTTCGGTGCCGGTGACCGCGAAGCCGCACTTCTCCAGCACCCGGATCGAGCCGGCGTTGTCCGCGGCCGCGCGTGCGTGCAGGGGGCGCTCCGGCACCTCGGCGAGCAGTACGCGCAGCGCGGCGGTGGCCGCCCCGCGGCCCCAGTACTCCCGGCCGATCCAGTACGTGACCTCGCGCTCCTCCGGCGGCCCGAACACGGCCGCGTGCCCCACGACTTCACCGGCCGGACCGACCACCGTGCGTCCGACGACCTCCGGGTTCCGGCGGACCCGCTCCCAGTGGGCGTCGAAGCGGCCACGGTCCGACGGGTCCTCGGAGGTGAACGCCGCCATCCGCACGCCCTCGGGTTCCATCATCTGGGCGAAGAAGACGGGCAGGTCGCCGTCCTCCACCGCACGCAGCACCACGTTCATCGCGCCCTCCCGGCGGGTGATCGTCGGCGGCCGGACACGTACCGCGCCCGGAGCCTGAGCAGGCGCGGGCGGACCGGCCGGCCCCCGCCGCAGGGAGCATACCAACGGGCCGCAGACCCGCTCACTCGTTCCCGCCCGGTCCCCGCCCGGTCCCGCCCGGACCCACCTCGGAGGCGGGAAACCATCGGTCGTCGCAGTTCGGCGGCGCGCGGACGACGTTCGCCGGCACGGGACAGATGCCCACGACGGGCGCCCGACACCCGGCCCACCACCCTAATCGCACAGCCGATCGAAC
>NZ_JACEGK010000670.1:0-3624 GCF_056859195.1 Streptomyces sp. NH27 | reverse complement strand
GGGCTTCGGTGCAGGGAGAGGGTGCGCGCGACGGCGGATCGGCGAGGGCCGTGTCGGCGGAGGGGCATGCGGCGGCGCGGAACGGGGCGGAGGAATCAACGGCAGCGATGCCCCCCGAGGAACCGGTCGGGGTCGAGCCGGGCTCCACCGTACGGATTGGCCGCGCGACGGCTGCTGCGGAGCCCGAGCCGAGCGGGAACGCGTGGGTCGAGTCGTTCGAGGAAGAGCGAGGACCGGCTCAACCTGGTCCGAACGGTGCGGCGTTGCCGGGCACGCCCGTCGCGGCGCCGGCGATCGGAGCGTCCCCTTACGGTGAATCGCCGTTCGATCAGGCGGGATACGACGACTTCGGCTACGCCGGCTCCGAGCCTGACGATTCCGAGCACGACGATTCCTCGTACGATGACTCCGAATATGAAGCCCCCGACTACCGCGGGTTCGACCGGGCCGACTACGTCTACACCGAGTCCGTCGACGACGTGCCCGGTCATGCGGAACCGGCCTGGCTCGATTCCGCGTTCGCGGAGCCGACACCGCCCGAGCCAGCACCGGCGGGACCACCGGTTGAGGTGGGCCCGCCCGTACAAGCGGGCCCGCTCCCGTCGGCCGCCGTACCCGTACCCGTACCCGCGTCGGCGTCCGCACCCACGCCCGTACCTGCACCGCAAACACACCCCGTGCCGCCCGCGCGCGGTGAAGCCGGCGTCGCCGCCTCCCCGCGCACCCCCTGTACGTGCGCGTGCGGCGAACGGCTCCCCGCTGCGGTCGACGGCGAAGATGAGGTAGACCAGTCCGCGTGACCGACCGACACGATCTCGCCGAACTACAGCAGCGCCTTGTGGACTTCGCGGCCGTGCGCCGTTGGGAGCCCTTCCATACGCCGAAGAACCTCGCCGCCGCGCTGAGCGTAGAAGCCTCGGAACTGCTGGAGATCTTCCAGTGGTTGACCCCCGAGCAGTCAGCGGCGGTGATGGACCGGGACGCTACCGCGGACCGGGTGCGGGACGAGGTGGCGGACGTACTGGCGTATCTGCTGCAGTTCTGTGCGGTGCTCGACATCGACGTGCGGGCCGCGCTCGCTGCGAAGATCGACCGCAACGAACTGCGGTTTCCCGCGCCGGGACCGGCCGAGCACGGGGGTTCCGGGCGCGACGGTCACTCGAACGAGTGACCGAGTTATCCACAATCCGGGAGTTATCCACAGCTTTGGATCTGCCCCCTTTTTGAGCGCTTGCGCCGTGTCACTCTGGGTGACATGAGGACGGCGGCACGGAGTCGTCGCGCTGACACGGAGGGCAGAAAAGATGGATGCGGCACGGCTTGTGGCAGAGGCGGAGCGGGCGATGAGCCGCGATCCGCAGCCGGAGGACGTCATCGCCGAGGCATGGCAGGCGTATGAGCTGACGGACGCGATCGGGCGGTTGCTGGCGGAGGCATGGGGGTGCGAGGCGGAAGGCGGCCGACCCGGCGAGCGTGGGGCGGCGCGCGATCCGGGCCGTACGGTGCCGCGGGCCGGGCCCACTCCGGTGGTCTCGGTCACGCGGGTCGGCCCGCCCCGGGCCGCCCGGTTGAGCACGGTCCGTGAGCCGGACGGCACACTGCGGGCGCTGCGGGCCCTCCTCGGCGAGATCGGGCTCGCCCTGGTCGCGCTCGTCTCCGCCGCCTGCGACGAGGAGACCTACTGGGAGTGCGTGGACGCTCTGGACGCGGTGGACGAGGCCAAGGACCGAGCGCAAGTGCTGGCGCGCGCCGATTCGGGGTGACACGGTCGGCCCCGCACCTGATGCAGGATGGAGGAATGGATCTACGTATCTTCACCGAGCCCCAGCAAGGGGCGAGCTACGACACGCTGCTGGCCGTCGCCAAGGCCACCGAGAACCTGGGCTTTGATGCCTTTTTCCGCTCCGACCACTACCTGACGATGGGCGGGGACGGGCTGCCCGGACCCACGGACGCGTGGATCACACTGGCCGGCCTCGCGCGGGAGACCAGCCGGATCAAACTCGGCACGCTGATGACCGCGGGCACCTTCCGGCTGCCTGGCGTCCTGGCCATCCAGGTGGCGCAGGTCGACCAGATGTCGGGCGGCCGCGTCGAGTTCGGGCTCGGTGCGGGGTGGTTCGAGGCGGAGCACACCGCTTACGGCATCCCCTTCCCGAAGGAGAAGTTCGGCCGCCTGGAGGAGCAGTTGGCCGTCATCACCGGGCTGTGGGGGACGCCTGCGGGGCAGACCTTCGACTTCGACGGCAAGTTCTACCAGCTCAAGGACTCGCCGGCACTGGCCAAGCCCGCCCAGTCGTCGCTTCCGGTGATCATCGGCGGTATGGGTGCCAAGCGCACCCCGGAGCTGGCGGCGCGTTACGCGGCGGAGTTCAATGTGCCGTTCGCGTCGATCGAGGACAGCAGAAAGCAGTTCGAGCGGGTGCGGGAAGCGGTGCGGTCGGCCGGTCGGGCGGCGGACGACATCGTTCTGTCCAACGCGCTGGTCGTCGCGGTCGGCAAGGACGACGCCGAGGTGAGTCGGCGGGCAGCGGCGATCGGCCGGGAGGTGGACGACCTGAAGTCCAACGGGCTGGCCGGATCGCCTGCCGAGGTCGTCGACAAGATCGGGCGGTACGCCGAGTTGGGCGCCACGCGGTTCTACCTCCAGGTCCTCGATCTGAAGGACTTGGACCACCTGGAGCTGATCTCCGCGCAGGTCCAGTCGCAGGTCGGGTGACGGTGCGGTGACGCCGCCCGTGCCTGCGGCGGAGCCCGGCCCCGATCGTGGGCCGGGCGGACCGCCCACCGGAGGAGAGCCCATCGGATACGCAACGGGACAAGGAGGTGAGGCGATCGGAGGAAGGCCGGTCGTGCCGGACGAAGGGGTGCTGGTATTGGACGGCGGGTTGTCCAACCAGCTCGCGGATCAGGGCTGCGACTTGGCGGACCCGTTGTGGACGGCGCGGCTGCTGGCGGACGAGCCCGAGCAGATCCTCGCGGCCCACACCGCATACCTGGAAGCGGGCGCCCAGGTGCTCACCACGGCCAGCTATCAGGCGACGTACGAAGGGTTCGCGCAGCGCGGGGTCGGCCGCGTGGAGGCGGAGCGACTGATGCGGCGCAGCGTCGAGTTGGCCCGGCGGGCGGCAGCGGGTCGGCCCGGGGTGCGGGTGGCGGCATCGGTCGGGCCCTACGGGGCGATGCTGGCGGACGGGAGCGAGTACCGAGGGCGGTACGGGCTGGGAGTGCGGGAGTTGGAGAGGTTCCATCGACCGCGGATCGAGGCGCTGGCGGCGGCAGAGCCAGATGTCCTCGCGTTGGAGACGGTGCCGGATGTCGACGAAGGGGAGGCGATGCTGAGGGCGGCCGAGGACACCGGGGTGCCGGTGTGGCTGTCGTACACGATCGAGGGCGGCCTGACACGGGCCGGGCAGCGGTTGGAGGATGCCTTCGCACTGGTGGCGGGCCGGGACGAGGTGGTCGCGGTGGGCGTCAACTGCTGTGCTCCGGGCGAGGTGGCCGATGCGGTGCGGTTGGCCGCGGAGATCTCGGGCAAGCCGGTGGTGGCCTATCCCAACAGCGGCGAGCGGTGGGATGCGGAGGGGCGGCGCTGGGTCGGCGGTTCGGTGTTCGGCCCGGGGC
>NZ_JACEGK010000669.1:0-3624 GCF_056859195.1 Streptomyces sp. NH27 | reverse complement strand
GTCCAGGGGTGTTGGCAAGGGGGGTCATGTTCGCGCGGCGAAGTGGTGGGCATCGGCGGTCGTCGTCGGCGGAGCTACCCGCGAAGACGTTGCGGGCGGTTCGGACGGCAACCGCACGGTTGCCGAGGCCGCGACGCCGGGTCGCGGAGGCCGCGGGGACCAAGGGTGCCGAGAGTGCCGAGAGTGCCGAGGGCCGCGTCGGCACCGCCGAAGGCGGGACATCCTGGCGGACGCCGCTCCGACGGATGCGCCCCAGCTATCCGCGGCCGGGCCGCGCCGGATGGCGCCGCTGGCTGCCGTCGCTGCGCCAGGCCCTGCTGCTGTGCACGTGGTCCGTGCTCGCCCTGATCGCCCTGGTCGGCTGGGCCTACGAGCGCACGGCGATCCCCGCCGACCTGAACGCCTACGCGACCCAGCAGGACAACGTCTACTACTGGGCCGACGGCACCGAGATGGCCCGGATCGGCCCGGTCGACCGGCAGGCGATGCCGCTGGACCGTATACCGTCCTCCGTGCAGTGGGCGGTGCTCGCCGCCGAGAACGCGTCGTTCTACTCCGACCACGGCGTCTCCCCGACGGGCATCGGCCGGGCGGTGGCGAACATGGCCACCGGCGGCCAGACGCAGGGCGGTTCCACGATCACCCAGCAGTACGTCAAGAACGTGTATCTCGACCAGGACCAGACGATCTCCCGCAAGATCTCCGAGATCTTCATCGCGATCAAGCTGGACCGCAAGATGAGCAAGAAGCAGATCCTCGACGGCTACCTCAACACGAGCTGGTTCGGCCGCGGCGCCTACGGGGTGCAGCGCGCCGCGAAGGCGTACTACGGCGAGGACGTCACGCAACTCAACCCGAGCCAGGCCGCGTTGCTCGCCGCGCTGCTCAAGGGCGCCGGCCAGTTCGACCCTTCGGTGAGCGCCGCCAACCACCATCGGGCGGTGCAGCGCTGGAACTGGGTGCTGGACCGGATGGTGAAGACCGGCAAGCTGTCGGCCGCCCAGCGCGCCACGTACACGACGTTCCCCGAGCCGATCGCGCCGCCGAAGCCGGCCGGGCTGAGCGGGCAGACCGGCTATCTCGTGGACACCGCGCGCGCCTATGTCTCCGCGCACAGCGGCATCTCCGACCAGCAGTTCGACCTCGGCGGGTACCAGATCTACACCACGTTCCAGAAGCCGAAGGTGGAGGCGCTGGCCGCGGCCGTCAAGCAGCAGATCGGCAAACTGCGCCCGGCGGACCGCCAAGCCGACCGCGACGTGCGGGTCGGCGCCGCCTCGGTGGCCACCGACGGGCGCATCCTCGCGATCTACGGCGGCCCCGACTACATCAAGCAGGGCTTCGACGACGCCGACATCGCGATCGTGCCGGCCGGCACCACCTACGCGCCGTACGTGTACGCGGCGGCCCTGCGCGACGGCGTGGTCACCAGCCGGGACGCGCCGAGGTCCCAGATCGACCCGGACTCCCGCTACGACGGCGACGACAAGGTGCCGCTCAAGACGCCCGAGGGCCCGTACTGGAGCCGGGACGGGAAGGTCGTCAAGACCGCCAACGCCGACGGCCGTTCGTACGGGCGGATCCCGCTGGGCAAGGCCGTCGCGAAGGGCGTGAACGGGCCGATCACCCAACTCGGCATGGACGTCGGGCTCAACCAGGTGCGGCAGGCGTCGATCGACGCCGGGCTGCTGCCGGACAGCGGCTTCGCCGAGCAGGTGCCGAGCTTCTCGCTGGGCACCTCCACGCCCAGCCCGATCCGGATGGCAGACGGGTACGCCACCTTCGCGGCCGGCGGCACCCACACCGACCCGTACTCGGTGCTGCGCATCACCCGCGACGGCGCCGCGGTGCCGCTCCAAAAGCCCACCGTCACACACCCGTTCACCCCGAAGGTGGCCGGGGAGGTGGACGACGCGCTGCGCGACGCGGTCGCCACCGGCGCGGCGCAAGCGGTGGCGAAGGCCGGGCCGGGGCTGGCCGGGCTGCCGGGCACCGCGCCGGACAACACCTCGGCGTCGTTCGCCGGCTACGACGCGGACATGGCCACCGCGGTCACGCTGTTCCGGATCGACCCGAAGTCGCAGGGGTTGGAGCTGCTGACCGGGATCGGCGGGCGGTCCGCGAAGAAGCCGGGCAGCGACGCCCCGGTGGACATCTGGACCCACTACGCCGAGGCGACCCGCCCGCCGGGCGGCGCGCAGACGGCGACGCCCACGCCGACCGGCCCCGACGCCGCCCGCAAGGCCGCTACTTCGTGAGGAAGGTCGACCAGTCCGGCGACTCGCCCGGGTCCAGATTGCGCAGCTTCGCCACCACCGCGGGGTCCTGCATGTCCAGCCAGTCGCACAACTCCTTGAAGGACACGCACTCCACGCCCTTCCTGGGGCAGACGTCCTTCACCACGTCGGAGATGGCCTGCATGTAGATGCCGCCGTTCCAGTCCTCGAAGTGGTTGCCGATGAACAGCGGTGCCCGGCTGCCGTTGTAGACCCGCTGGAAGCCGTCGAGGTAGCCCTGCCGGGTCTGCTTCTCCCACTTCGGGTACTTCGCCGGGTCGCCCTCGGTGACGTCGCCGCCGGACTGGTTGTAGAGGAAGTTGAAGTCCATCGTCAGGCCCTGGAAGCTCTTGCCCGGGTAAGGCACCAGCTCCAGCGGGAAGTTCCAGATCCCGTCCTGCTTCTTCGGCCAGAGCTGGAAGTCGCCGGGCGAGCTGGCGTCGTACCGCCAGCCGAGCTGCTTCTCGGCAGGCAGCAGGTTCTTCTGGCCCTCCAGGCACGGCGCGCGCCCGCCGACCAGCTCCCGGGCGTAGTCGAACGGCAGCGGCGGGATGCCGGTGTAGCCGGTGTTGGTCTTCCAGTTCTGCACGAAGGAGTACGCCTGGCTGGTCTCGCTCAGCCACTCCTTGGTGCTCCAGTCCGCGCCCGCGCCCTTGTCGGGCTTGCAGAAGTGCCCGTTGAAGTGGGTGCCGATCTCGTCGCCGTCCGCCCAGGCCAGCCGGAGCTGTTGGAGGGTCCACTTGATGTGCTGGTCGGTGGGGTAGTCGATCGCGGAGGAGCCCGGCGAGTGCTGCGGCGGGTGGTAGAGGGTGCGCTTGTCCTTCGGCAGCAGGTAGATGCCGCTGAGGAAGAACGTCATGTTGGCGTGGTACTGCTTCGCCAGGGTGCGGAAGCGGGAGAAGTCGTGGTCGTCGCCCTCCAGCGCGCCGTCCCAGGAGAAGACCACGAACTGCGGTGGCTTCTCGCCGGGTTTGAGCTTGTGCCACTTCGGCTGGTTCGGCTGCGGCCCGGTGTACGACGTGGAGCCGTCCCCGATCACCTTGGTCTTGCCGTCCCACGAGGGGGTGGCGGAGGCGGTCGGCGCGTGCCGGACCGGCGGCTGCGCCGTGGTGTGCCCGGCCGTCTTGGCCTGCGCGGAGCCGCCGCCTCCGCCGTCGATCGCGACCAGCGTCACGGCTAGTGCCGCCGCCACACCCGCGGTGGCCAGCCCGGCCACGGCCCCCCGCTTGAGCTTCACCATCGGTGCGCGTCCCCCCAGGGCACACCGCCCACGGGCGTACCGGGACCCATTATTCAGTTGATCCGATCAAACGTGCGGGCGGGCCCCGGTGGAGGAGTCGTCCTCCAC
>NZ_JACEGK010000668.1:0-3627 GCF_056859195.1 Streptomyces sp. NH27 | reverse complement strand
CCCTTGTACCGGGCTGGGCTGTGACACCCGAGGAGTGGGTGGGCAAGCACCTGGCCGGCCGCGGGCGGCCGCTGGTGCCGATCCTGCGGGGCCGCGACGCCCGCAACGCGCGGCCGCTGCCGGGCCCGCTGTCGGTGATCGAGTCCGCGTACCCGTCGCCGATGTCGGCGGACCGCGGCTTCCTCGGGTCGCGTCCCTTCAGCCGTGCCAACGACCTGCTCGCACAGCAGGATGGTCAACCGGTGAACTGGCAACCGGCCTGAACCGGACCCCACGGTAGTCTGCCCGGGTGACGACGCACTCCAACACCCCGGCCGGCTGGTACGCCGACCCGCAGGGCACTCCGAATCTGCTCCGGTACTGGGACGGCGCCCAGTGGACCGAGCACACCAACCCCGGCCAGGTCCCGGGCCAGCAGCAGGCGCCCAAGCAGGAGGGCGGCAGCGCCTGGGAGCTGGACGTCAGCCGCGCGCCCGACCCCTCGAAGATCCAGCACCAGGTCCAGGGCCAGGCCGGTGTCATGTCGCCCGGCTACGGCGGCGGCACCCTGTTCACGGAGCCGGTGCTCGTGGTGAACCAGAAGGCCAAGCTGATCGAGCTGGTCAACGAGTACACCGTCTTCGACCAGAACGGCCGCACCCTGGGCTCGGTGGTGGAGGTCGGCCAGAGCACCGCCAAGAAGGTGCTGCGGTTCGTCTCCAGCGTGGACCAGTTCCTCACCCACAAGCTGGAGGTGCGGGACGCACAGGGCCAGCCGCACCTGGTGCTCACCCGCCCGGCGAAGTTCATCAAGTCGAAGGTGCTGGTGCACCGGGCGAACGGCGAGCCGCTGGGCGAGATCGTCCAGCAGAACGCCTTCGGCAAGATCAAGTTCGGGTTCATGTACAACGGCCAGCAGATAGGCGCGATCAAGGCCGAGAACTGGCGGGCCTGGAACTTCGCCATCGTGGACCACACCGACACCGAGATCGGCCGGATCACCAAGACCTGGGAGGGTCTGGCCAAGACGATGTTCACCTCGGCCGACAACTACGTCCTCCAGATCCACCGGCAGCTCGCCGACCCGCTGCTGAGCATGGTCGTGGCGTCCGCGCTCACCGTGGACACCGCGCTCAAGCAGGACTCGCGCGGGCTCGGCTGAGGCGTGCGGCACTCCTCCTCCCCCGGGACGCGATCCGCGTCGGACCCCACGACGGACCCCACCGCCGAATCCGCCGAATCCACGGCCGAATCCGCGACCGGCCTCCGGTCCGGCCCGCTGTCCGGCCCGTTCGCCGATGCCGAAGCGGGCGACGGCTGCTGGGTGCTGGGCATCGACTCCGGCGGCTCCGGCGTGCGCGTGGCCCTCGTGCCCGCCGACGCGGTCACCGGCCCCACCGGGACGGCCGACGCGGCCGAGGCGCCCACCGCCGGGGCAACCGTGGCAGCCGCCGACCGCCCCGCCGTCACCGGTCCGCGCGGCATCGACGCGGCGAGCCTGCTGGAGCGCGTACGGCCGCTCGTCGAGGAGCTGATGACGGCGGCCGGGGCCCGGCGGATCGCGGCGGCCTGCGTCGGTGCGGCCGGGATGGCCACGCTCGGCGACGACCTGCGCGCCTGCCTGCCGGACGCGCTCGCCGGCGCCTTCGGGGTACGACGCCTCGCGCTGGCCGGCGACGCGGTGACGGCGTACGCGGGCGCGCTCGGCCTGCGCCCCGGCGTGGTCGTGGCCGCGGGCACCGGCATGATCGCGCTCGGCACCTCGGCGGACGACGGCGCCCGCGAGGGCACCGGCGGCGGTTGGCGGCGCGCGGACGGCTGGGGCCACCTGCTGGGCGACGCCGGCGGCGGTGCCTGGATCGGCCGTGCGGGCCTGGACGCGGCGATGCGCGCCCACGACGGGCGGGCCGGCGGCTCTGCGGCGCTGCTGGCCGCGGCCCGGGAGCGGTTCGGACCGCTGGATACGCTGCCGGGCCAGCTCTACCCGCGGCCCGACCGGGCGGCGGTGCTCGCGTCGTTCGCCCCGGCGGTGGCACGGCATGCGGCAGACGACCCGGTGGCCGCCGGAATCCTGCGGCAGGCCGCGGCGCACATCCTGGAGTCGGCCGCGGCCGTACGGCCCGGGGCCGGCCCGGTGGACGTGGCGCTGGCGGGTGGGCTGTTCAAGATGGGCGAGCCGCTGCTCGGCCCGCTGCGGGAGCAGGCGGCCGGACTGCTGCCCGGCGCCACGCTCGTGCCGGCCGCGGGCGACCCGCTGGACGGCGCGGTCCTGATCGCGGGCGCCCTGCAGCGCGGCCGCCTCACCTTGCCGGTCGACCCGGGGCTGCTCACCGTGACGGACCGCCCGGGCGCGTAGGCCGTGTTGGGGAAGTAGCGCCGTCCGCCCGAAAGGCGGGGCCCGTGGCGTCCGGCGCTCCCCCACAGCCTTCGGCGTGGCTGGGCCTCTGGCGAAGGCAGCCCGACAACGCTCGGGGCGCTCCCCCCTGGCTTCGCCGGAGGTGCCCCCGGCGAAGGCAGGGGGAGAGCGTACGGGCACCACGGGGCTGGGGGCGCCCCCGGCGGCCAGGCCAGGGGGAGGGGCTTCCCCAACACGGCCCAGGGCTGCCGCCGTCCGTACCGGTCGGGCTCGGTCACTGGCCGAACGCGGTCGGTGAAACGGACACTTCTGGACAGGTCTGACCTCCTTCGCACCCTGGCGAACAAGCAGGTGGCGCAAGGCGTTAGCATGCGACGCCATGAGCAATGCCACAGGGCCCGCCTCCGGCCTCCCCGTTCGAATGCCGCGTCCGCGCCAGCCGGGACGACACCGCCGTCCGGAGGCGCTCAGCGCGCCCGAGGGCTCCCCGGTGCTGGTTCTCGCCGTGCCGGGCACCCCGACCGCAGCGGCGCTCAGCCTGGCCGAGGAGGTCGTGAGCATCGCGCGCTCGGAGTTGTCCGGGCTCGACCCCCGGATCGCCTTCGTGGACGGCGAGGACGGCGACCTGGACGAGTTCCCGTCGCTGCGCGGCGTGCTGGACCAGGTGGCGGTCGAACGGCCCGGAGAGGACACCTCGGCGGTCGTGGTGCCGCTGCTGGCCGGTCCCGAGGCGGCCGTGCTGCGCCGGATCCGGCAGGCCGTGATCGACAGCAAGGCGCAGGTGGTGCTGACGGACGTGCTCGGCCCGCACCCGCTGCTCGCCGAGGCGCTGCACGTCCGGCTGTCGGAGGCGGGCCTGGCCCGCGCCGACCGCGCCCGGCTGTTCACGGTCGCCACGGCGGCCGACGGCATCATCCTGGCCACGGTGGGCGGTGAGGAGGCGGCGCAGGCCGCCGGCGTGACCGGCCTGCTGCTGGCCGCGCGGCTCGCGGTGCCTGTGCTGGCCGCCGCGCTCGACGTGGACGGCTCGATCGCGGGCACCGCCGAGCAGTTGCGGTCCTCGGGTTCCTCCACGCTGGCGCTCGCGCCGTGCCTGATCGGCCCGGAGATCGCCCCGCAGCTCCTGCACACCGCGGCCGCGGAGGCGGGCTGCTCGGGCGCCGACGCGCTCGGGCCGTACCCGGCGGTCGGCAAGCTCGTGGTGACGCAGTACGCGACGGCGCTGGGCATCGCGCTCCAGCCGGTGCAGCACGGCGGCGCGCAGCAGCAGTAACAGGGGCTCCCCTGGCGCC
>NZ_JACEGK010000667.1:0-3634 GCF_056859195.1 Streptomyces sp. NH27 | reverse complement strand
GTACACAACAGGCGGATGTGGCCCCGGGCGGAAGCGATCCCCGCCAGCCGGAGCAGTTCCCGGGCCTGTCGCCGGTCGACACCGACGTCGAGCCCGTCGGCCACCACGGTCAGCACCTGGCCGGCCGGAAGATGCTCGGTACTGGTGTCGACATCGAGTACACCAGGTCCGGTCAGCAGCACCAACGCCATGGCAAGGAAACGCAGTTCACCGTCGCCGAGCCGGTCGACCGGGACCATTCCGAGCACGCCGCGGTCAACTGCGGCGATCACCGCCTCGACCAGCGGCTCCCTGCTGTCGCCGGCGATCAGCGCGGGCAGCACGGTCAAGCCGCGTACCGGCCCGCTGCACACGTCGCGTACGGCTCCGACCAGCATCCCGTGCCGGACGCTGCACTCGTGCTCGGTCCTGGCCAGCACCGCGGACAGGTTGTCGCACGAACCGCGCAGTTGCCCGTCGCCTACCCGGACGGGGCCGCGCATCAACTCCGGGCGCGGCGCGATCGGGAAGACCCCGCGCAGCGCGACCACGAGTTGCTCGGCCGCGGCCAGCACCAGCCGCTGTCCCTCGGTACGGCCGGAGACGCGCAGCGGCAGCAGCGACGTGGCGAGCCGGTCGTCGGGAAGGGGTGCACGGGTGACCGCGACGGCGCCGGCGGTGTGCCAGGCCGCCTGTACCGTCGACCGGTTCGGGTCGCGAAGCGCGGTGGTAAGAAGGGTCTCGCTCGATCCGGTCAGCCGTTCGCCGACGATCCGCAGGGTGGGTTCGACCTGGACGGCCAGGTCGAGGCGGACCGGTCCGAGTGGCCCGCTGGTGGTGCAGCCGATCCGGAAGCCGCGCCGCCCCTGCGCGTCGGGCCTCGCGCTCTGCGGTACACAGGCCGCGGCTCCCCCGCGCACGAACGACCTGCCGGTGCGGGACACCGCGAACACCTCTTGCAGATCGGCTCCGGATGCGAGTCGGCCGAGTACGGCCAGACCTTCGAGGACGCTCGACTTACCCGTGCCGCTCGCTCCGGCGAGGAGCGTGATCGGTTCTAGCGGGAAAGTGGCGCCGCGATGTGATTTGAAGGCCGACAGCCGGAGTTCGGTGACGATCGGGCGTTGCGGGCTGCTGCTCATGGGCGCGAAGGTAACGACCGCTGAACGTGCCGAACCGTTCCAGCATACTTTTCGTCCTTCGAAAGAGGGACATCCGGCATGATCCGCATGGATTCAGGAAAAACAGACCTACAGCGGATCGGATCGCAGCGGTGCCCGAATCACCGCCGGCCCGGGCCGCACCCCCACACGCGCATCACCCCTCTATACGCACCCGCGCGACCGCCCGCCGCGGCCCACCACCACTACCTTTGCGGAGGTGACGAAACCCAGCACGCCACATTCACCGAAAACCGCGGGCCCCGTGGCCACCGCAGACATCGCGGACCCGCCCGCCACCAGCTATGTCGCACTTCTGCGCGGCATCAATGTCGGGGGCCACTCACGAGTCCCCATGGAGACACTGCGCGGCCTGCTCACCGACATGGGCGGCACCGCGGTGCGCACCTATCTGCAAAGCGGCAACGCCGTCTTCACACACGGAAAGGAGGAGGAACCACAGCGCCTGGCAGCGGAGTTGGAGCAACGCATCGCTGACGAGCTGGGGCTGACCATCGCGTGCCTGGTCCGGACGGGGACGGACCTGCGGCGCGTGGTCGAGGCCAACCCGTTCGCGATGGAGGGTGTGAACGGCTCGCGGTTCGTGGTCGTCTTCTTGTCCGGGCCCCCGCCCCAGGACAAGTTGGCAACCCTGGACCCGGCCGTCTACACCCCCGACGAGTTCCGGGCCGGTGAGCGGGAGATCTACGCCCACTTCCCGGACTCGATCCGCAACTCCAAACTGGCCGCCCGCTTCTCCGACCGTTGGCTGGGTCTGACCGCGACCTCACGCAACTGGAACACCGTCGTCAAACTCCTGGAGTTGAGCGGTGCGTGAGCGGGCACCCCGGCTGGACCCGGCGTGCCCGCGGCACCTCTCGGCGCAGACCGGTGCAGACCGGCGGAGCCGACTGCGCACCGGACTATCGGCCGGGCTGCCCCATCCCCTCGGCGAACCACCGGGTAAGGCTGGTCGGGTGAGTGATGGCCGTGCCCACGACGACCGCGAAAGCGCCTGCATCCAGGGCGGCTTGGGCCTGGGCGGGAGTGTGGATACGCCCCTCGGCCAGAACCGGGACGGACAGTACCGCACTGAGCCTGGCGACGAGGTCGAGGTCGGGACCCTCCGGATGGGGAGCTCCGCCAACGTGGCCGGACAGGGTGGTGCCGACCACATCGGCACCGAGGGCGGCCGCCTCGATGCCCTCCTCGTAGCAGGAGACGTCGGCCATGAGGAGTCGGCCGGCCTGGTGGACGGCGGTGACGGTCTGCTCCAGCGTCTCGCCGCCGGGGCGCGGCCGGAACGTCGCGTCGACTGCCACGATGTCCGCCCCGGTCGCCGCGACTTCGCGGGCGTGCCGCGCGGTCGGGGTGATGTAGACGCCCGAAGTGCCGTCCTTCCAGAGGCCGATGAGCGGGACGTCGGTCGCCGCGCGGATGGCGCGCAGGTCGTCGAGCCCCTGGGCGCGGAGACCGGCCGCGCCACCCTCCAGTACGGCGAGCGACATCTGACGCATGATCAGCGGATCACGCAGCGGCTCCCCGGGGTACGCCTGGCAGGAGACGATCAGCCGTCCGCGCAGCCGTTCCAGGATTCCGTCACGGGCCGGACTCGCACCGCCACCACCAGTCGCTCCTGCCCCGCCGGCGTTCCCGGTGCCGCCGGCGCTCCCGGCCCCGCCGGTCCCTCCGGCCCCCGGTACGGGACGGTCGGCGCCGCTCATGCCAGCACCTCCCGCCCGAGGAACGCTGCGCCGTACAGCGCTGCGTCGTCGCCGAGCGCACCTGCCCGCACCGGGGTGTCGGCCACCGCGGGGACCAGGTGGTCGGTCACGGTCGTCCGGAGCGTGTCCCACCAGACGGGGCCGGAGCGGCTGACGCCGCCGCCGAGGATGACAAGGTCGGGGGCGAGGACGTTGATCAGGCCGCCGATGGCCTCACCGAGCGCGGTGGCGCCCGTGCGCAGGACGGTACGGGCGGCCGGATCTCCTTCCTCCGCCAGGGAGTTGATCTGGCGAAGGGTCGTGTCCGGCGCGTCGGCGAGCTGCCGGTAGGCGGCCGTCATCGCGGGTCCGGAGGCGGCGGCCTCCGCGTGGCTGTGGCCGCCGCACGGGCAGGGCAACCCGGCCGCGGCGGGGACGGGAAGGTGGCCGGCCTCGCCGGCCGCGCCGCCGGCGCCGTGGTGGACGCGGCCGTCGACGAGGAGGCAACCGCCCACCCCGGTACCGACGGTGAGCAGCAGGACGCAGGCGTGACCGGCGGCGAGGCCGAGCCAGTGTTCGCCGAGCGCGTGGGCGTTGACGTCGTTGTCCACCGCGACGGGGACCTGGAGCCGGGCGGCGAGCAGCCCGCGCAGGTCGGTGCCGCCCCAGCCGGGCAGCGCGGAGGTGGCCGAGCGGACCCGGCCGGTGTGCGGGTCGATGACGCCCGCGCTGCCGACGCCGACGGCCGCCACGGGCCGGGGTGCCAGGACGGGGAGCGCGGGCCGGCGGGGC
>NZ_JACEGK010000666.1:0-3634 GCF_056859195.1 Streptomyces sp. NH27 | reverse complement strand
AGCGCACCGCAGGGCCAACTCCAGTCCCCCGGTCACGCCGCGCTCACCGCCTCCCGGCCCCCGCCCGCCGCCGGCTGCGGCACACGGACCTCGCCGTCGAGCGGACGCGCCGCCAGAGCGGCCAACCGCTGCCGCCAACCGCCGACACCCTCAGGAGCCGGCGGCCGATCCGCGGCACGGACCTGGCCGAGCCGCTGGAAGAGCAGCAGCTCCGCGCAGCGCCGCCGCGCCTGCTCGGCAGCCGCCCGGGCTGGCAGCTCACCGCCGCGGCGCGCCTCGACGGCGAAGACCCGCTCGCCCTCCGCCCGGGCCTCTGTCGAGTCCAGCAGAGCGTCCACCGCCCTGGCCCGCTCCTCACGCAGCAGCTCCTCGGCCAACGTCCGCGCCTCCCAGGCCACCGCAGCCTCCGGCATCCCCTCGCGCCGCAACCGCCCGGTCATCCGCTCGACTTCGCCCTCCAGCCGGACCCGGCACGCGGCCAGCCGCTCGGCCACCACGCCCAGATCCTGCACCGGCCCGCTCACCGCGGCCGCGACCTGCGCCGCCCGCTCCACAGCCTCACCGGCGGCGCGGACCTGCGAGCACACCAGGCACAGACCACCCGCGTCCGGAACCCCGCACCCCTCGCAGGTACGCGCCACCAACTCCGCCTGCGCCGAGGCCAGGTCCTCGCGCTGCCGCGTCCAGGCCACCTCGCGCCGCGCCCGCTCTTCCGCGGCACGCTCCCGCCGGACGGCGTCCTGCGCGGCCCGCAGCGCGACCTCCCGGCTCAGCCGCCGCTCGACCGCCAGCTGGGCCTCGGCCGGCGCCAGACGGGGCAGCTCGGCGGCGACGGCCTGAGCGACCTGGTGCCGCAGCGCCCGCCGGTCCCCGATCAGCAGCTCGCAGCTCGGACACACCAGCCCGGTGTCCATCCGCACCTGGTCATCGCACGCCATCGCGTAGCACTCCGCACGCTGCGGCAGACCGCGCGCCAGCAGCCACCCGACCGGCTCGCGCACCGGCTCACCGTGCTGAGCCGCCAGCCGCCGCTCCAGCCGCTCGGCCAGCACCACCGGCGCCTGCTCCGGCCCCACGATCCCGGCCAGCCGCCGCAGCTCGGCCTTGAGCGCCACCCGCACCCGGGTGCGCCCCCCGGCATGCCCGATCCGGGCCCACTCCAGCCGCACCGGGTCCAGCACCTGCTCCAGCCCCCGCGGCAGCGACCACCGCAGCGGTACCGGTCTCGGCATCCCCGGCTCAGGGTCTGCCTGGTCCTCCCCCGCTCGATCCGGATGCTGTTCCCCGCGAAGCGGGCTCCCCTGCGCACCCGGCTCGTCGACCACGCCGATCCTGCCCGCGCCGCATTCGATCTCGCGCCCGTCCGCGCGCTCCGGCAACGGTGGGAACCCCAACGCGGCTTCGCCGGAAAAGCGAGATGAAGCAGTACCAGAACCACCTTGAGTAACCTCCGGTGCGTGGCCAGGGTGGAGGTCTGCAGAAGCCGACGGGTCGGCTTGCTCGCGAGGAGCCGTACTGACCTGGGCATTTACCGAATCCTTGGCCGCCTGATCCCCGGATGCACAAGTGGAGGTGGCCGACAGGAGGTCTTCCAGGCTCTCCTGGGCCCACCCATCACCGGCCAACACCATTTTGTCCCTGGGAGATTCAGTCCCTGCGCACCGTGGACACGGTCCACCCTCCTGCGCCGGCTCATCCGGCAACATGAAAGAACGGCTGGCAGACTCTGTAGGCGATACCTTGCGCAGCCGTGCATGAGCGGCTGCGACCGCTGGCACCCGAAGTCGACCGCCATCAGCGCGCTCCTCCCCCTCCAACTGGAGGTCCCCGGCGGCCACCAAGCGGTCGACCGCAGCTGCTGCGACATCGACCTCGCAACCCATCAGGCGAGCCACCGTCACATCGGCTCGCCTGACCCCCTGAGCTACCCGACCTGGGGCCATCCGTACCCGACCGTCGGCTCGGGCCTCCAGGCACAGCAGCACCATGGCCAGACGGTCCGTTGCTGCGCCCCGTTCGCGCCGCGATGCCATGAACCCAGCCGAGGTGGCGGGCCTGTTCTTCGGTGTCCATCCCGGGCATGTCACTGCCTCGCAGAACCGCAACAGTGTCGCCAGCTCTCGCTTGGTCAGCGTCCCGAGCGGCGCCCCACCAGCAGCAGCGCGCGCTTCCCGCAGCGGAAGAAGCTCAAAGCGCAGCGCGACAGTCCGCCCCTCCTCGGACCGCTTTGGCGCGCACAAGATGGAACCCGACCTCTTCGCGTCCGGCACCAACGTGTGCCCAACGTGCGAGACCGAGCATCCCAGCCAGCCACCAACGTCACGAGCCGTCATATCTACGACGGCAGACTTCAAGGGAGCTTTCGCCAACAGGACCACGGCGGTCAGCTTGACGAGGGGACTTTGCCCAGCCAGTTGGGAGTCGTGAAGCAGCTCCCGGACTGCGGAGGCAAGAGCCGTACGCATCGCTGGAGATAGCAGAAGAGGCTCATTGGCCTGCTGCTCATCAGCGAGGTTGTCGGGCGAGTGTGGGGCCGGGGCGCGCCGCGTCGTTTCGGCGTTGGGCACGACTGAACCAGCCCTCGGACGGGTAGCTATGATCTGCTCCTGTCGAGGAGGTAGGAGAACAACGGCCATCGCGGACCGGCGCTGCCTGGGGAGGTAGAGGAGCCGATCACGTGACGGTGTGAAGTTTGGAATTTGAGTAGTGCCTAACCTCCTCGACAGATTTGGCCCGGGTCCTGCACCCGGGCCATTCGCATCAGGGGGTAAGTCGCGTCCCCTGAGTGCAAGTCATAAGCCGCTGCTAGCGGGCAGAGTCGGAGACCTCGTTGGTCGGCCGCTTCGATGGAAGTTCCGTGAACCAGAGGCCCAGCGGCGCGTAGTAGAAGGGCTCCGAAGCGAGCTTGAAGAGGGCGGAGCAGTAGGGCCCCGGGCCTGTGGCCAGTTCACATCCGGTTTGGTGTACGAACAGGCCCGTATCTGGCTGGACTTCGTCCGGCAGAGCAGCCCGCGCAGTCTCGATCGTTATTGACTCCCAGACCCGTAGCCCCTGGTCCTTGTTGGCCGGCCGACGTTCTTCCGGCCAGACGAGGCGCTTCAACGCGCCGTAGAGCCGGACCAGAACGATGTCTGACTCGACGATGTGGTGGGCGTCGATCACGCCCTCGTCAGCCGCGTCTCGCGCCACCTTGGGCAGAACATGGGCCTCTTGTGCCAGGGCTCTGAGTGACCATCCGCCCGGGGCAGTCCTCATCAATCCATCCTCACTTTCCGTTAGCGGCATCCTACCCCGTGAATGCCAGCATTTTGGTAATGACAGAACCACCGGGTGTCGCATCGTCGTACTTTCCCACCGCCTGATGGTCCATCAAAAATCCCGAAACCTAGGACAAATCGCCCAAATCAACCGTCATGGTCGCGGTAGTGACAGGAGCAGAGAGGGTGCCGGTGAGCGTGACAGTGTCACGGTGCGAAGTTCCGTCCATGGGCGAGTCGGGCGGTCCCTACGGCGGTAGGCGCGCAACGTCGTGCGTATGGGTGCGTGTTGGGGTGCGTGCGTGGAAGTGGGTGAATATGTGAATCAATATGTAGTTGAAGGGCCCGGCCGATGTGGCCGGGCCCTTCAACTACAT
>NZ_JACEGK010000665.1:0-3636 GCF_056859195.1 Streptomyces sp. NH27 | reverse complement strand
AGACAAGAGTTACCGAGATGTCCGGATTCTGTAACGCGAGGCGATCTTTCATCACGGCAGGTGGTCCAGCGGTCACAGTGAGCATGCCCGGCGGATCGCCGGGCATCCGCACTACTCGTCCCGGTCCCGTACCGGACCCGCACGAAGGGGGACACATGTCCCGCATCGCCACCCGTATGACCGCCGCTGCGATCGGCGCCGGCGCGCTGCTGGCCGCCGCCGCACTGCCGGCCGCCGCCGCCGACGGCCGGCAGCACCAGCCGCACCACCCGCAGCGATCCGCGGTGGTCCTGGGAGCGGTCCACCACGACAACGCCGGCCGCAACCAAGCGGCCAGGGCGCTGGACGCGGAATGGGTCACGGTCAGCAACACCGGCCGCAACGCGGTCAACCTGAACAACTGGACGCTGTCCGCGAGCGACCACCACGTCTACCGGTTCAGCCACCTCACCCTGGCCGGCCACAAGTCGGTACGCGTGCACACCGGCACGGGCCGGAACACCACCCGCGACGTGTACCAGAACAGCCGCACCCTGGTGTGGGGCCACTCCACCGAGACGGCGACCCTGCGCGACAGCCGCGGGCACCTGGTCGCCAGCAAGTCGTGGGGCAAGCGCGACGAGCACCGCGCCGGCCGCGCCGGTGACCACCGCACCGGCCACCCCGCCGGCCGCGCCGGTGACCACCGCACCGGCGACCACCGCACCGGCGACCACCGCACCGGCCACCCCGCCGGCCGCGCCGGTGACCACCGCACCGGCGACCACCGCACCGGTGACCACCGCCCCGGCCAGCGCTGAGCCGTAGTACGCCGTGCCGCCCCGTCGCCCCGTCGCCCGCACCAGGGCGGCGGGGCCGCGCTCAGACCGCCAGCGGCCGGCGGCGGAGCTCCTCCTCCGTGACGACCAACGCGTGCAGCCGGTCCAGCCGTTCGCGGGTGGTCGCGTCGGCCGGGACGTACGTGGTCAGCCGCGGGCCCTGCTTCGGGCCGAGCCACAGGTGGGTGAAGTCGAAGGCGAGCAGGCCGA
The DNA here is from genome assembly GCF_056859195.1 of Streptomyces sp. NH27. Lineage (NCBI taxonomy): Bacteria > Bacillati > Actinomycetota > Actinomycetes > Kitasatosporales > Streptomycetaceae > Streptomyces > Streptomyces sp. NH27. Next base: position 2,608 of record NZ_JACEGK010000665.1, on the reverse strand, counting down.
CATCGCGGTTGAGGTAGCGCTTGATGTGGCTGTCGGGCTGGATCAGCACCTCGTGCCGCTCCCACATCGCGCAGAACTCGGGGGACCCCTGCTGGAGCCGCGTGAGCAGGGCCTTCCAGGCCGGCTCGGCGAGGTGCTGGGCCATGGAGGCGCGGAACTTCGCGGCCATCAGCCGGATGTTCTCCTCGCGGTCCAGCATCCGCTCGCGCCACGCCGGGTCGGTGAAGGCGAGCCACATCAGGTTGCGGTCCTCGGGCGGCAGCAGGTCGAGGTCGCCGACCAGCCGCCCGTAGGTGCGGTTGTGGGCGATGATGTCGTAGCGGCTGTTGAAGACCGCCGCGGGCAGCGGTTCGAGCTGGTCGAGCATGGCGCGCACGGACGGGGACATGCCCGGGCAGTCCAGGTCCGGGTGCGGGTCGGCGGCCCCGGCGAGCGTGAACAGGTGGCGCCGTTCCATCCGGTCCAGCATCAGCGCGCGGGCGATCGCGTCGGCGACCTGCCCGGACACCTGGATGTCCCGGGCCTGTTCCAGCCACGTGTACCAGGTCACCCCGACCGCGGCGAGCTGCGCGACCTCCTCGCGGCGCAACCCGGGCGTGCGCCGACGGCGGCCGGGCAGCAGCCCGACCTGCTCCGGCGAGATCCGCTCGCGGCGGCTGCGCAGGAAGGAAGCGAGTTCGTGCCGGCGGCTCTTGGCGGCCACCCCGGCGTCCACCACCTCGACCCGGTCCACGGCCACACCGCCGGCAGCCGTACGGTCAACGCCCTCGCTACGGTCGGCGCTTGGCGCGGTCGATGTCATGGTCCCAGCGTGCCGCACTCCGCAGACTGTTGCCAGGTAGCGGGTATACCTGGATAGACGCTCTCTGGTACCCCCTTGAGCAGCGGTCCATCGTTGGGCACGTGACCGATCGAATGGACCACACCCTGATATCCCGGGCCCAGGTGCTGCCCCGGGTCACCCACCTCGGCACCGGCAAAGGCACTGGCACTGGCAAAGGCACCGGCGCGAGCACCGGCAAAGGCACCGCCAAGGGCACCGACCCCGCCCCCTCCCCCGGCCTGGGCACCCTCGGGCTGCTGACCGTACTGCTGGGCGCCGCCCTGCCGATGGTCGACTTCTTCATCGTCAACGTCGCGCTGCCCACCATCGACCACGACCTGAACGCCGGCGCCGCGGTACTGGAGATGGTGGTCTCCGGCTACGGCGTCGCGTACGCCGTGCTGCTCGTGCTCGGCGGCCGGCTCGGCGACATGTTCGGCCGCCGCAACCTCTTCCTGTGGGGCCTGGCGCTGTTCGCGCTGACCTCGCTGGCCTGCGGTGTCGCCCCGAACGCGTGGACGCTGGTCGGCGCGCGGGTCGCCCAGGGCGCGGCGTCGGCGCTGCTGCTGCCGCAGGCGCTGGCCACCATCCAGTCCGCGACCTCCGGCAGCGGCCGCGGCAAGGCACTGAGTTACTACGGCGCGACCGCGGGCATCGCCAGCGTGGTCGGGCAGGTGCTCGGCGGTGTGCTGGTCTCCGCGGACATCGCCGGCAGCGGCTGGCGGGCGATCTTCCTGGTGAACGTGCCAGTCGCCGCGGTCGCCTTCTTCCTCGCGCTGCGCTCGGTGCCGGAGACCAGGTCGCAGCACCCGGCGCGGATCGACCGGGCGGGCACCGGGCTGCTCGCGGTCACCCTGATCGCGCTGCTGCTGCCGCTCACCGAGGGCCGCGCGGCCGGCTGGCCGGTGTGGGCGTGGGCGCTGCTGGCGCTGTCTCCGTTCACCGCGGCCGCGTTCGTGGCGGTGGAGATGCGCGGCGAGCGCGACGGCGGCAACCCGCTGCTGCCGCCGTCGCTGGTCCGTATCCACAGCGTGCGCAGCGGGTTGATACTGATCGTGCCGCTCTGCCTGGGCTTCGGCGGCTTCATGTTCGTGCTGGCGGTGGCAATGCAGGACGGGCTGAAGTTCAGCGCGCTGCTGGCGGGCGCGGCGCTGGCCCCGCTGTGCGCGACGTTCTTCGCCGCCTCGCTGCTCGGGCCGCGCGCGGTCGCGCGGTGGGGGCGCGGCACGGTGACCGGCGGGTCGCTGATCCAGGCGGCGGGCCTGCTGATCCTGGCCGCCACGTTCTTCTGGGGCTGGCCGCACCTGGGGGTGTGGGCGCTGGCGCCGGGCATGGCGGTGACCGGGTTCGGGCAGGGCCTGATGCTGCCGGTGACGTTTCGGATCGTGCTGAGCGAGGTGCCCACGGCGCAGGCCGGGGTCGGCAGCGGCGCGATGGCCACCACCCAGCAGTCCGCGCTGGCGCTGGGCGTCGCGACGCTCGGCACCCTGTTCCTGAGCCTGTCGACGTCGATCGGCGTGCGGGACGCGCTGGTGTGGACGCTGCTCGCGCAACTCGTGGCGGGGGCGGCGACGGTCGCGCTGAGCCGGCGGCTGCCGCGCACGGTGGCGTGAGGGGGGCGCGTCCCACCCGGGCAGCCGGCGCGGGCACTTGGGCGCCCGGGCGCCTGGGGCACCCGGGCGACGGGCAGGACGTTCGGCCGACGGGCGGCGCGCCGGGGCGAATCGCGACGGGCCGCCCGCAGGACACGCCGGGCACCGGGCAACGAGGCGACCGCACCGAGAA
>NZ_JACEGK010000664.1:0-3660 GCF_056859195.1 Streptomyces sp. NH27 | reverse complement strand
CCCACCCCCTGGTCAATTGTCGGATGATCCGATTTCCGGGCGCCATGTTTCTGGGTCGTCTACGCGCGTAGGGAAACACGGGTTACGCTCATCCGCGTGAACGCTTCCGCAGAACCCGATCCCTACGCCGCGGCCGATGCCGCCGCTGCCCGCCTCCGCGAGCTGACCGGCGCCGACACGCACGACGTGGCCCTCGTCATGGGCTCGGGCTGGGTGCCCGCCGCCGACGAACTCGGCACCCACGACCACGAGGTACCGATCACCGACCTGCCCGGTTTCCCCGCACCCGTGGTCGCCGGGCACTCCGGGCGGGTCCGTTCGGTACGGATCGGCGAGGTGCGCGCCCTGGTCTTCCTCGGCCGCACCCACCTGTACGAAGGGCGCGGTGTCGACAGCGTCGTACACGGCGTGCGCACCGCGGTCGCGGCCGGTTGCAAGACGATCGTGCTCACCAACGGCTGCGGAGGGCTCCGCCCCGGGTACCGGCCCGGCCAGCCCGTCCTGATCAGCGACCACATCAACATGACCGCGACCTCCCCGCTCCTCGGGCCGCGCTTCGTCGATCTCACCGACCTCTACTCGCCGCGGCTGCGGACCCTGTGCCGGGAGGTCGATCCCTCCCTCGAAGAGGGTGTCTACGTCCAGCTGCCCGGCCCGCACTACGAGACTCCCGCCGAGATCGGCATGGTCCGCGCCATAGGCGGCGACCTCGTGGGGATGTCCACCGCCCTCGAAGCGATCGCCGCGCGCGAGGCGGGTGCCGAAGTCCTCGGGATCTCCCTCGTCACCAACCTCGCCGCCGGGATGACCGGGGCCCCGCTCAACCACGAGGAAGTCCTCGAAGCCGGCCGGGAGTCCGCCGCCCGCATGGGCGCGCTCCTCCGCCAGGTGCTGGGCCGCCTCTGACTCCCCGCCCGCCCCTTTGCCCTCGAACGCCGGGCGGGCTGATTTTCCACCCGGTCGAACAGCAAGCCGGCCCGGCGATCGAGGGCAGACGAACGAACGAAGGAGGACCGACGTGCGGCTCGAGCCCACGCAGTGGATCGCCGAGGACCCCGACCCCGAGACCCGGGCGGAACTCGAAGCCCTCGTCAAGGCCGCGGCAGAAGGGGACGAGGACGCCCGGGCGGACCTCGCCGACCGCTTCCGGGGCACCCTGGAGTTCGGCACCGCCGGGCTGCGCGGCGCGATGGGCGGCGGCCCGATGCGGATGAACCGCGCCGTGGTGATGCGCGCGGCGGCGGGCCTGGCCGCGTACGTCAAGGACACGTACCCGACGGACCAGGGCGGCGGCCTCGTCGTGATCGGGTACGACGCCCGGCACAACTCGGAACGCTTCGCACGGGACACGGCCGCCGTGATGACCGGCGCGGGCCTGCCCGCGGCGGTGCTGCCGCGCCCGCTGCCCACCCCGGTCCTGGCGTTCGCGATCCGCCATCTCGGCGCGGCCGCCGGGGTGATGGTGACCGCGAGCCACAACCCGCCGCAGGACAACGGCTACAAGGTCTACCTGGGCGACGGTTCGCAGATCGTGCCGCCCGCGGACGCGGAGATCGCCGAACGGATCGCCGCGGTCGGCCCGTTGAAGACGGTGCCGACCCCCGAGGACGGCTGGACGGTGCTGGGCGAGGACGTCGTGGCGGCGTACCTGGACCGCGCGGCGGGCGTGGTCGCGCCGCACGGCCCGCGCGAGGTGTCGACGGTCTACACGCCGCTGCACGGAGTGGGCCTGCGCACGCTGCTGGCCGCGTTCGACCGGGCCGGGTTCCCCGCGCCCGCCGTGGTGCCGCGGCAGGCCGAGCCCGACCCGGACTTCCCCACCGTGGCGTTCCCGAACCCCGAGGAACCCGGTGCGATGGACCTCGCCTTCGAGACCGCCCGCGAGCACCGCCCCGACCTGGTGATCGCCAACGACCCCGACGCGGACCGCTGCGCGGTGGCCGTACCGGACCCGGCCGCGCCCGGCGGCCGGCGGATGCTGCGCGGCGACGAGCTGGGCGCGCTGCTCGCCGTCCACCTGGTACGGCGCGGCGCCGCCGTACCCGGCCGGGACACCTTCGCCGCGAGCATCGTCTCCTCCTCCCTCCTGTCGAAGATCGCCGCGCACGCCGGCCTCGGCTACGCCGACACCCTCACCGGCTTCAAGTGGATCTCCCGCGTGCCGGGCCTGCGTTACGGCTACGAGGAGGCGCTCGGCTACTGCGTCGACCCGGCGGGGGTGCGCGACAAGGACGGGATCACCGCCGCGCTGCTCGTCGCCGAACTCGCCGCCGGCCTGAAGCGGGAGTCCCGCACGCTCGGCGACCTGCTCGACGAACTCGCCCTCACCCACGGGCTGCACGCCACCGACCAGCTCTCCGCCCGGGTCGCCGACCTGTCGCTGATCGGCGCGGCCATGCGGCGCCTGCGGGCGCACCCGCCGACCGAGCTGGCCGGTCTCGCCGTCACCCGCGTCGACGACCTCGCCGCCGGGTCGGAGGGACTGCCGCCCACCGACGGCCTGCGCTACCACCTGGCCGGGCCGCGGGTGGACGGCGCCCGCGTCGTGGTCCGGCCCAGCGGGACCGAGCCCAAGCTGAAGTGCTATCTCGAAGTGGTGGTGCCGGTGTCCGGGCCCGCGGCCCTCCCCGCGGCCGGCGCCACCGCGACCGAGTTGCTCGCCGCCCTCAAGCGCGACCTCGCGACCGCGGCCGGCATCTGAGCGCCCCCTGGAGCCACGCACGGCACGGGCCGTGCGGACCGCACCGTAGGGGGTTTTTCGGCCGGGGCTCCTCGCCCGCCCTCCGAGGACACTCCGAGGACGCTCCGAGGACGCCTGGAGCGTCAGCCGATGACGGCGAGGACGATCAGCACGACCGCGCCGGCCGCCGAGGGCGCGATGATCTCGTAGCACCAGCGGATCATCGGGTTCGGGCGCTCGTCGTCCTTCACCGGGTGCCGGTCGGCCAGCTCGCGCAGCTCGTTCACCACGCGGTCGGACGGCGCCCGGAAGGTGCCGTCGGCGTCGGCCTGACCAGGGTTGCGGCGCGGGATCACGCTGAACGGGTCACGGTGGTCGCCGGCCTGCGCCCGGGTGGTCTGCCGGGCCGCGCTCTTGCGGGCGCGCACCGACACCGGGATCGCCCACATCTGGAACTTGCGGCCGCCGGCCAGCAGCTCGGTCGAGTACGCCGAGCGGATGCTGTCCACGCCCGACCACGGCACCGTGATCGTGCGGAACGGGTTGCGTACCCGGATCTGGTCGTCATTCGCGTAGACCACCGGCCGGAGGCTGAACGCGACGATCAGCGGGACCGCGCACAGCAGTCCGGCCAGGGCCAGCCAGGGGGTGTGGCCGGTGCCGTGCACGACCGCGTCGCCGCCGAGCCAGCCGGCCAGCACGAGCAGCAGCACACCGCCGACGACCCCGGCGACGGACCGGTAGGCCCGGTCGGCATACTTCGGCTGCCCGTCTCCGGCGGTGGCCGGCCCCGAGCGGTCGTTCTTGGTACTCGTCATAAGTTCCGATTCTGCCTGATCCAAAGTTTTCCGGATGCCCCTGACCCCCAGGGTGCCGCATTCTTCCGGTCGAGGGACCACCTGCCAGTGGTGGGCTGGTCGCCGGGGGTACCCCGCTGGGGAAGTTCCCCGCGCCCCTGCCCCCCAGGGTGCCCCTCACCG
>NZ_JACEGK010000663.1:0-3666 GCF_056859195.1 Streptomyces sp. NH27 | reverse complement strand
GCCTGGGACCCGATCACCCGGATCGTGGGCAGCCTGGGCATCCACACGAAGATCGACTTCAAGCAGAAGAAGGTCGCCGAGTGCTACAGCACCTCATCGGTCTTCCGCGGCTACAGCGTCTTCATGCGCGGCAAGGACCCGCGCGACGCGCACTTCATCACCAGCCGGATCTGCGGGATCTGCGGCGACAACCACGCGACCTGCTCGGTGTACGCGCAGAACATGGCGTACGGCGTGAAGCCCCCGCACCTGGCCGAGTGGATCATCAACCTCGGCGAGTCCGCGGAGTACATGTTCGACCACAACATCTTCCAGGAGAACCTGGTCGGGGTCGACTACTGCGAGCGGATGGTCCGCGAGACCAACCCGGGTGTGCTGGAGCTGGCCGAGCGCACCGAGGCGCCGCACGCCGGCGAGCACGGTTACAAGACGATCGCGGACATCATGCGCTCGCTCAACCCGATCGAGGGCGAGTTCTACCGCGAGGCGCTCCAGGTCAGCCGCTACACCCGGGAGATGTTCTGCCTGATGGAGGGGCGCCATGTGCACCCCTCCACGCTCTACCCGGGCGGCGTCGGCACCGTCGCGTCGGTGCAGTTGTTCACCGACTACCTCAGCCGCCTGATGCGCTACGTCGAGTTCATGAAGCGCGTGGTGCCGCTCCACGACGACCTGTTCGACTTCTTCTACGAGGCGCTGCCCGGCTACGAGGAGGTCGGCCGGCGCCGGGTGCTGCTCGGCTGCTGGGGCGCGCTCAACGACCCCGAGTACTGCGACTTCACCTACCGCAACATGACCGACTGGGGCCGGCGGATGTTCGTCACCCCGGGCGTGATCGTGGACGGCAAACTCGTCACCAACGACCTCACCGAGATCAACCTCGGCATCCGTATCCTGCTGGGCAGTTCGTACTACGAGGACTGGGCGGGCAAGGAGCAGTTCGTCACCCACGACCCGCTCGGCAACCCGGTCGACCCGCGGCACCCGTGGAACCAGCACACCATCCCGCAGCCGCAGAAGCGGAACTTCGACGACAAGTACAGCTGGGTGATGTCGCCGCGCTGGTTCGACGGCAAGGAGCACCTGGCGCTGGACACCGGCGGCGGCCCGATCGCCCGGCTGTGGTCCACGGCGCTGTCCGGCCTGGTGGACATCGGCTACGTGCAGGCGACCGGCCACAGCGTGAAGATCAACCTGCCGCGGACCATGACGAAGCCGGAGACGAGCTTCGAGTGGAAGATCCCGAAGTGGTCCAACGCGCTGGAGCGCAACCGCGCCCGCACCTACTTCCAGGCGTACGCCGCCGCGGTCGCGCTGCACTTCGCGGAGAAGGGCCTGGCCGAGGTACGGGCCGGGCGCAGCCAGACCTGGGAGAAGTTCGAGGTGCCGGACGAGGGTCTGGGCTGCGGCTTCACCGAGGCGGTGCGCGGGGTGCTGTCGCACCACATGGTGATCCGCGACGGCAAGATCGCCAACTACCACCCGTACCCGCCGACCCCGTGGAACGCCAGCACCCGCGACACGTACGGCACGCCGGGCCCGTACGAGGACGCGGTGCAGAACACGCCGATCTTCGAGGAGAACTCCCCGGAGAACTTCAAGGGCATCGACATCATGCGGGCGGTGCGCAGCTTCGACCCGTGCCTGCCGTGCGGGGTGCACATGTACGTCGGCGGCGGGAAGACCGTCGAGCAGATGCATGTGCCGACCGGGCTGTCCGGGATGGGCGGATGAGCGCGGCGGTGGCGCCGCCCGACGCCGAACTGGCCGGGCGGCGGGTCGAGGAAGTGCTCGACAAGCTGGCCGCGTCGGGCGACCGGGCGGCATGCGCGGCGGCCGAGGAACTGGTCCGGGTGCTGATGGACTTCTACGGTGCCGGGCTCGCCCGGGTGGTGGCGCTGCTCGGGCAGACCGAGCCGAAGGCGCTGGAGCGGCTGCTGCGCGACGAGCCGGTGTCGGCGATGCTCGTGCTGCACGACCTGCACCCGGAGCCGCTGGAGGAGCGGATCGCCCGCGCGCTGGCGGCGGTGCCGGGCAAGCCGGTGGAGCTGACCGGCTTCGACGCGGAGACCGGGGCGCTGCGGGTGCGGGCCGCCGAGGCGGGCGGCTGCGGGTGCGGCGGCGGTGACGACGGCGGCGACGCGCTGCGTGCGTCGGTCGAGGACGCGCTGGCGTGCTTCGCGACCGAGGTGCGCACGGTGGAGGTCGAGTCGCCGGGCGGCGCGGCCGAGCCGGTGCTGCTCCAGATCACCCGGCGGCCGCAAGCGGCGGGGGCGTCGTGAGCGCACCGAGCGGCCAGGGCCCGGGCACCGGTCCCGGCCTCGGCTCCGGCACCGGCCCCCTGCTCACCGGGCTGCGGCGGTTCGCCGCGGCGGCCCGGGCCGAGCGGGAGCGGCCGGAGCGGTGCGAGCTGTGCGGGGTGGACGTGGCGCCGGGGGCCCACCGGCACCTGGTCGATACCGAGAAGCGGGCGCTGGCCTGCGCGTGCGTGCCGTGCGCGCTGCTCTTCGACAGCCGGGGTGCGGCCGGCGGCCGGTTCCGGACCGTACCGGCCCGCTACCTCGCCGACCCCGGGCACGTATGGGACGACGGCATGTGGGAGCGGCTGCAGATCCCGGTCGGGGTGGCGTTCTTCTTCCGGAACGCCGCGCTGGACCGGCTGGTGGCGCAGTACCCGAGCCCGGCCGGCGCGACCGAGAGCGAGCTGGACCCGCAGACGTGGCAGGAGGTGCTGGCCGGCAGCCGGCTGGCGCAGGTGCTCGAACCCGACGTGGAGGCGCTGCTGGTGCGCCGGGCCGACGGCAGGTGCGAGTGCTTCCTGGTGCCGATCGACATCTGCTACGAGCTGGTCGGACGGATGCGGCTGCGCTGGCAGGGCTTCGACGGGGGCGCGGAGGCACGCGCGGACCTGGAGCGGTTCTTCGCCGAGGTCGCGCGCCGGGCCAAGCCGGTGCCGGTGGACGTGCGGCCCGAGCCCGAGGACGGGCCCGCGGCCGGGGCAGCGGGTGGGCGCGTGGGCGTGGGAACTGCGGCCGGAACGCCGGCCGGAACGGGGCATGCGGCGGGGGATGTGCGGCCGTGACGGAGTTCTCGTTCTCCTGCGAGGCGGTGCGCGCCGACCCGTACGCCGCCGGACCCACCCTGGTCTTCCGGCTGCGGCTGACCGCGACACCGGGGGTGCGGGTGCACGCGGTCGCGCTGCGCTGCCAGATCCGGATCGAACCGGCCCGCCGCGGCTACGCGGACGCGGAGGCCGCCGGCCTGTCCGACCTGTTCGGCGAGCGCGCCCGGTGGGGCGGCACCATGCTGCCGGTGCAGTTCGCGCAGGTCTCGCTGATGGCGCCCGGCTTCACCGGCGAGACGGAGGTCGACCTGCCGGTGCCGTGCACGTACGACCTGGACATCGCGGCGACGCGGTACTTCCACGCCCTTCAGGAGGGCGAGGTGCCGCTGCTGATGCTCTTCTCCGGCACCGCCTTCACCGGTCCCGGCGGCTACCAGGTGGAGCCGGTGCCGTGGGACCGCGAGGCGTCCTTCCGGATGCCGGTCGAGGTGTGGCGGGCGATGGTCGAGCAGCACTTCCCCGGCTGCGGCTGGCTGCGGCTGCCCCGCGACACGATGGACGCGCTGCTCGCCTACCGCTCGGCGACGGCACTGCCGTCCTGG
>NZ_JACEGK010000662.1:0-3704 GCF_056859195.1 Streptomyces sp. NH27 | reverse complement strand
CCGCCGGCCATACGGACAAACGTCCCGCCGAGGCCCGCCAGGACACCCTGGAAGTGCTGGACGACATCACCGTCTCCTCGTGGGCCGGCGCGCTGGCCGCCACCGACCGCGACGGCACCTTGAAGGACGTCCTGTGGTGGACGTACCGGCTGGTCGAGCCGGGCGGCCGGAGCCTGCTCGCCATCGCCACCCACGCCAAGCCGCTGCGCACCGGCGGGCTGCGGATCGCGCTCGGCGGGCGGCTGCTGCCGTACAGCGCGGAGGGGCCGCAGCGCCAGGACATCGCGGTCGCCGCCGTGCTCGTGCCGAGTGCCGACCCGGTCGCGGGCCAGGCGCTCGCCGGGCGGCTCGCCGATGTGCTGCCGGGCGCCAGCCCGGGCCGGCTGGACCGGATCGTCCGGCAGATCGCGGCACTCGGCCACCCCGCACTCGAAGTCGAGGACGGCGCCCGGCTGCCGGTCGTGCCGCACGAACGCGCCCGGCTCGCCGCGGCCGCCCGCGCCGAGACCGTTGTCCGCAGGGAGTTGCTGCCGGGGGCCCGGGTGAGCGCCGCCCGGCACCCGGCCGGGCCCACCGCCGGCGGTACGGCCGCGCGGTCCGGTGACCTGTCCAGCGCGTCGGCGCTGACGGCGGTGCCGCTGCCGTCCCTGACCTCGTACGCCTCCTATCCGATGTCCACGGTCGGGGTGCCGGCGGACGACGACGGCGCCGCGCCGGACGCGGCGGGTGCATCCGTACCGTCCGATCATCAGCCCGGCGATCGGTCTGACCGTCCGGACCGATCCAACCGATCCGACCGGCCGGACCGCGACGCCGACGACTACGCCGAGAACGACGCCGGCGCCGGCCTCGACCGTGACGACCCCACCGCCGCGATCCCCCACCCCGCCGGCAACGCCCTCGACGAACAGCTCGCCCTGCTGCGCGCCGCCGGCTCGATCATCGGCTCCACCCTCGACCTGCACACCACCGCTCGCGAGCTCTGCTCCGTCACCGTGCCGCGCTTCGCGGACATCGCCTCCGTGCTCGTCGTCGACCAGCTCTTCTCCGACGCCGAACCGCCCAAGGACGACCGCCCGTCCGACACCGTGCTGGTCCGCCGGGTCACCACCGCGCTGCCAGGTCCGCCCGGCGCCTGGGAGACGGCGCTCCCCGAGGGGGAACTGCTCGCGCTGCCCGCCGGTGACATGGTGCCCCGGCTCGGCGACCCCGTCCTGGTGCCCGTGGTGGACCCCGCGCTCGCCCCGGACATCGCGCTCGACTTCGGCGTTCCGGTGCTCGGCCCGCTGCTGGCCGGCCACTCCCTGATCGTGGCGCCGCTGACCGCCCGCGGCACCGTGCTCGGCCGGGTCTACTTCCTGCGCGGCCCCGGCCGCCGCCCCTTCGACGTCCGGGACGCGGCCACCGCCGCCGAAGTGGTCGCGCGCGGCGCCGTGCACATCGACAACGCCCGGCTGCACCAGCAGGAATCGCGCGCCGCCGCCACCCTGCAGCGCTCGATGATGCCGACCCGGCCGCCCCGCATCCCCGGTATCCGGATCGCACACCACTACATGCCGGGGGACCGGCGGGCGCAGGTCGGCGGCGACTGGTTCGACGCGATCCAGCTGACCGGCGGCCGGGTGGCGCTGATCGTCGGCGACGTGATGGGCCACGGACTGCAAGCGGCGGCCGTGATGGGCCAGTTCCGTACCGCCGTGATCACCATGGCCGGGCTGGACCTGCCGCCCGCGCAGCTGCTGCGCCACCTCGACAACCTCGCCCACCGCCTGGGCACCGAGCACCTCGCCACCTGCGTCTACGCGGTGTACGACCCGATCCACCGCACCCTCACCCTCGCCAACGCCGGCCACATCCCGCCGGTACTGGCCGGCTCCGACGGGCACGGCGAACTTCTGCGCATCCCCGGCGGCGCACCCATCGGGGTGGGCGGGGTGCCGTTCGAGACGGTGGAGATCCCCGCGCCGGACGGCAGTTGGCTGGTGCTGTGCACGGACGGGCTGGTCGAGGTGCGCGGGCAGGGCATCGACGCCGGACTGGCGGCCCTGTGCGCCAATGTGATCGAGCCGCAGCAGTCCCCCGAGGACGTGTGCGCGCAGATACTCGCCCGGGTGCACTCCGACGACCGCAGGGACGACGTGGCCCTGCTCGTCGCCCGGTTCGAGGGCGTCGCCCCGCGGGACGTGGTCCGCTGGAGCCTGCTGATCGACTACGGCGAGGTGGCCAGGGCCCGCGAGCTGACCCGCCGCCAACTCGCCGAGTGGGGCCTGGAACGCCTCGGCGACGTGGCCGAACTGCTGGTCAGCGAGCTGGTGACGAACGCGATCAAGGCCGCTTCGTACGAGGTCGAGCTACGTCTGATGCGGGTGGGCAAGCTGCTGGTCGAGGTGAGCGACGACAACCACAACCTGCCGCAGTTGCAGCGCGCCGAGGCGGACGACGTACGGGGGCGCGGGCTGGCGCTGGTCTCGAACCTCTCGCGGCGCTGGGGGACGAGCCGGAAGGCGGTCGGCAAGGTGGTCTGGTTCGAGCTTCCGCTGCCCGGCTGATATCGTTGTAGTCTACAACTCTTGCGCTGCCGATCACCTTCGATCGCGGCCGTACCAGGCAGGAGCGTGACCGCGATGTCAGCAGCAACGACCCCCGCCCGCCCGGCCGAGTCCGTCGCGTCGCTGGAGACCATCCAGCGCGAGCTGACCGCGTTCGCCCGGCGGGCCCGCGCCACCGCCGCGCGCATGCACCCCGAACTGTCCCTGGTCGCGTACACCATCCTCGCGCATCTGGAGGAGCAGCAGGGCTGCCGGGCGACCGACCTCGCCGCGCACTACCTGCTGGACAAGTCGACGGTCAGTCGCCAGGTGGCGGCCCTGGAGCGGGACGGCTTCCTCGAACGGCGCACCGACCCCACCGACCACCGGGTCCAGGTGCTGCACCTCGCGCCGCGCGGCGTGGAGAGCCTGGCGGCGGCACGGGTACGGCGGCAGGAGACGTTCAAGGAGCGGCTGGCGGCGTGGGACCCGGCGGATCTGGCACGGTTCGCCGACTACCTGGTGCGGTACAACGAGGACGCGTCGGCGCACTCATAGCGTCCGTCCACCCGCAGCGCCCGCAGCACCCCCGACCCCGGCGGCCACTGGATCAGCGCCCTCGGCCTCAGCGGCGCCGCCCTACGGCCCACCCGCTCACCCGGTGGCGCACTCACCCGGGTCCGGCACCGCGCCCACCGCGGCCGGGTCCGCGCGATCCTCATCGGCGCCCCGATGTACAACTTCACGATCCCGTCCAGCCTCAAGGCGTGGCTGGACCAGGTGATCATGGTCGGCCGGACCGCGGGCGAGGGCGGCTCGGTGGCCGGCAAGCCCACCACGGTGGTCGCCGCGCGCGGTGGCGGCTACGGCCCGGGCACGCCGCGGGCGAGCTACGAGTTCCTGACCACGTACCTGGAGAAGGTGCTGACCGGGATGCTCTCGCTGGACGTCGACTTCATCATCCCCGAGCTGACCCTGGCCCGGGTCAACCCGGCGATGGCCTCGCTCATCGACGCGGCGGACGCCTCGCGGGCCCAGGCGCACGCGGACGCGACGGAGAAGGCGCTCGCCGCGCGCTTGGCCGCGTAGCTCGCGGCCGGGTTGCCCGCGCCGACCACCAGAACCGACGCAGGCCCCAGGGGCACCGCACGAAAGCGGGGTCGCGGTCACCGGTGT
>NZ_JACEGK010000661.1:0-3705 GCF_056859195.1 Streptomyces sp. NH27 | reverse complement strand
CGCCTGCTCAGAGCCCGGAGACCTTGCCCTTGTACTTGGTGAACAGCGCGGTGAGGGCCGCGGCGATGAGCACGGCGCCGCCGATGACCGCGACCCAGATGATGACGGTGGAGATCGAGATGTCGCCCCGGTCGTCGTCCTCGCGCAGCTCCTGGACCCGGCCCTGCAGGACCGTCCAGGCGGCGAGGAAGGGGAGCAGCTCGGAGGGCATGCTCTCGAGCACCCGGTTCTTGGCCTTGTTGATCATGGAGAATCGTTTCCTTCTATCGAGGTGGTGAGTCGGGGGGTCAGGAGAGCAGGATCCGGGAGACGGCCGGGAAGCCGATCAGGAACATGATCAGCACCGCCAGGAGTGCGCCGGGCGCGGTCATCCGCTCCGAGTCCGCGTTCGCTTCCTCGGCCTGGCCTGCCATCAGCTCGGTCCGCAAAGACCTGGCCCGGGCCCGGAGCGTCGCGTACACGGCCGCGCCGTCGTTGCTGCTCAGGCGCATGATGTCGGCGACGTCGCCGAGCACGATCAGGTCCAGATCCGCCGAGAGCTGCTTGAGCTGGTCCCAGGGCGGGACCTTGTCGATGCGGGCCTTCTCCAGGGCGTCGCGGATCCGGATGAACGCCCAGCCCTGGCCGATCTCGGCGGCGCGCTCCAAGGACTCGGCAGGACCGGCGTCACCGGCGCGTTCCAGGGCGACCAGGTCGAGGTAGGCCGCGACTGCGTGGTTGAACTCCTCGCGGGCGCGCTTGGACTTGTCGCGGACCTCCAGGTCGGCGACGATCCACAACACGCCACCGAGCAGGATTCCCGCGGCCACGGGAACCGGGACCGGGGTGTGGACGCCGATCATCGTGATGGCCGCCCACAGCACGGCCGGTACCAGCAGGCCGCCGAGCGCGACGCCGACCTTGGTCAGGATGTGCTGGGCCGGTGTCTTGCCGATCAGCGCCAGGTCCTTGTAGGGGATCTTCACGCCGGGCAGGTGCTCGAGGTGGCGCAGCAGCCAGGCGCCCCATCGCTCGTCGGTGCTGAGCGCGGCGGTGGGAACCTCCTCCAGCGAGCCGGGACGGTTGACCAGGTCCAGCGTCGCGGACAGGTGCGGCTGCTGGCGCACCAAGGCCCGGACCAGGACAGCGACGCCACTGCCGACCAGGGCGCCGGCGCCGATCGCGGAGGCGGGGATCACCGGGCACCCCCACTCTGGAGCGCCGCGCTGCGGCCGCGCGCGTTCGCCGGTTCCGCCGCAGGGGCGCCGGGGACTTGGACGGCGCTGCGTGCGTCGACGGCCAGGAAGCGCGGGGTGGGCCGGAAGCTTGCCAGTGACCGCATCCAGGCCAGCACCGCCGCGAAGCCGGCGATCAGCACGGTCAACACCACCTGCCCGAGGACTGTGCCGTAGGGATGGGAGTACTGGGGGTCGAGGAACCCGAAGGCCACGACGCCGACCGTCATGAACGCCATCCAGCGCACGGTCGTGCGCGGTTTGGCCCGGTCCGCCTCGATCTGCCGGCGCTGGCGCACCTCCTCGCGGACGGTGTCTGCGAGGTCGTTGAGCGCCTGGGCCAGCCCCGGGCCGCGGTCGGCCGACCGCAGGATCAAGGCGGCGGCCACCTTGTCGGCGGTGGAGTCCCGCAGGGTGTCGGCGAAGGCGAGCAGCGCGTCCTCGGGCCGCCACCCCGACTGGAGTCGGGCGGCCAGCTCGCCGATGGGGGCCTCCAGCGGCAGCGGGGCGGTCTTGCGGCTGGCGATCATGGCCTGCTCCAGGCCCATGCCCAGCAGCAGCACGTCCGCCAGGCGGCGGGTCCAGTCGGCCAGCGCGTCCAGCTGCTCGATGCGGGCGCTGGTCGCCTTCGTCGGAGACAGCAGCCACGGCAGGCCGACGACGAGCAGCAGCGCGATCATGCCGAGCACGAACCAGCCGGTTATCGCCCAGACCGCAAGGGCCAGCACCCCTCCGACGGCCCAGCGCATCCGGGCGCGGGCCCGGGTCGCTTCGTCCCGGTCCTCGCTGCGCAGCGCTCGCCGCAGCCGGCCGACCGGGCCCGGTGCCAGGGGAGCGGCGGTGCCGACCAGACCGGTGACCAGGCCCACGAGACCGCCGGTGGCCGCGAGTCCGGCGAACAGCCCCACCAGGAGGGCGGTACCCATCAGAGCCTCACCTTCACGTCGAGCGGCCGGTTCCAGGTGCCGTGCGGGTTGTTCAGCAGGTCGCCGTCGAACCCGACGCGCATCAAGTCGCCCAGGCAGGTTGGGTGCATGAGCGGCACGGCGCGCAGCTCCTCGCTTTCGGGGCGCGGTCCGAAGATGACGTTCGTGGCGGGGCGACCGTTCTCGCCGGCGCCGGTGACCTCCAGGACATGGCTGATGAAGCGGTGCCGCCGGCCGCCGATGGCGGTCTCGTCGACCATGCGCAGGAAGACGACGAAGTTGATGCCGTTGGCGATCTGCCGGTAGGCGAGGGATTCGCTGAAGCCGTCGCCGGACTGCACGTACAGCTCGGCGATGCGGTCGAAGACCATGTGCGGCTCGCGGGCGTGGATGGTGCACATCGAGCCGCCCTCGCCGTTGGTCATCGACTGGAGCATGGGCACGACCTCGCGGCCGCGGACCTCGCCGACGATCATGCGGGAGATCGTCATCCGCAGCGCCGGGGGGATCAGCTCATCGAGCGTGATCTCGCCGGCCGCCTGCCCGTCGACGCGTTCGCCGTTGCCCTCACGGGCCTCCATGGCCACGACCTGATCGTGGTGGCCGAGTTCGTGGAGAAAAAGCTCGTACTCGGTCTCCAACGTGCCAATGCGCTCGTCCGGCGGGATCTCGCGGGCCAGCGCCCGCATGAGGCTGGTCTTGCCGACGCCCTGGGTGCCGGCGATCAGCACGTTCTTCTTGCCCTGGATCAGAGCGCTCAGGAAGTTGGCCAAGGTGTGGTCGAGGGTGCCCAGCTCGATCAGGCCGGCCAGGTCCATCTCGCGGACCCGGTGGCGTCGGATCGTGACCATCGGACGCGGCGTGACGTTGATCATTGCCTGGACACGGGAGCCGTCGCCCAGGCGCAGGGCGAGGAACGGGCTGTGGTTGGACAGGGTGCGCTCGCCCTGACCGGAGCGGCGCGCGAGGTCGCGCAGCAGCTCGACCAGGTCCTCGTCGGACTCCGCCACCGGGGCGACCTTCTGCCGCCGCGCGTCGCCGTAGTCGACCCACACCTCGTCGTACCCGTTGACCAGGATGTTCTCCACGCTGGGGTCGTCGAGGTACTGCTGGAGTCGGCCGGCGCGGAAGAGCAGGTCGAAGACGACGTTGCCGAGAGCTGCCTCCTCCTGCGGGGTCGTCGACTCGCCGCGGGCAACGGCGGCGGCGTTCGCCCATCGGGCCACTGCCTGGTTGATCAGATCGCGGCCGCGCTGCTGCCGGGTCGGCTCGCTCATCCCGGGGTCGCGCTGGACCGCGGCGGCGAGCTGGTCGGAGACCTGGCGCTTGAGCGCGGCCGCCACGGTGAAGTCCACCGGCGCGGGGGCCGGGCGCACCGCGGCCGTGGGACGCCCTGGTGCCAGGGGTACGGCGGAGGCTGGCCCACCGGCCGAGCCCTGGCCGTGCTGTGGCACGGTGACCAGGGTGGGCCGCGCCGGCGGCGCGGCGACGGTGGGGTCGTTGTGCAGAGGCTTACCCTGCATGGCTGACCTCCTGGGTTGTGGTCACGGTGGAGCGGGCAGGGG
>NZ_JACEGK010000660.1:0-3708 GCF_056859195.1 Streptomyces sp. NH27 | reverse complement strand
CCCCGTGCCCGCCCCCGGACCGCCCACCATCTGTCCCTCGCGCGCCGGACCAGCGGTGCTACTACGCTGAACCACATAGACGGCCGAACACATGGACGACAACACGGGGACGGGATGCCCATGACTGAGCCGGACGCCGGCACGCGCCGCGCCGCGCTCCTCACCGTTGACGACGACCCGGGGGTGTCCCGGGCGGTCGCCCGCGACCTGCGCCGCCGCTACGGCGAGCGGTACCGCGTGGTGCGGGCGGAGTCCGGGCAGGACGGGTTGGACGCGCTGCGGCAGATGAAGCTGCGCGGCGACCTGGTCGCGGTGATCCTGGCCGATTACCGGATGCCGAACATGACCGGCATCGAGTTCCTCGAACAGGCGATGGACATCTACCCCGGCGCGCGCCGGGTGCTGCTCACCGCCTACGCGGACACCGGCGCCGCGATCGACGCGATCAACGTGGTCGACCTCGACCACTACCTGCTCAAGCCGTGGGACCCGCCGGAGGAGAAGCTCTATCCGGTGGTCGACGACCTGCTGGAGAGCTGGCTCTGCTCCGACCACCGCCCGGTACCCGAGACGAAGGTGGTCGGGCACCGCTGGTCGGCGCGCTCCTCCGACGTAAGGGAGTTCCTGGCCCGCAACCAGGTGCCGTACCGCTGGTATCAGTCCGACCAGGTCGAGGGCCGCCGGCTGCTGGAGGCCGCCGGGCAGGACGGTCTACGGCTGCCGCTGGTGATCGCGCCGGGCGGCGAGGCGCTGCTGGAGCCGTCCGAACAGGACCTGGCCGAACAGGTCGGCCTGTCCACCTCGCCGGCCGAGGAGTTCTACGACCTGGTGGTGATCGGCGGCGGCCCGGCCGGGCTCGGCGCCGCGGTCTACGGCGCCTCCGAGGGGCTGCGCACCGTCCTGGTGGAGCGGACCGCGACCGGCGGGCAGGCCGGGCAGAGCGCCCGGATCGAGAACTATCTCGGCTTTCCGGATGGTATATCCGGCGCCCAACTCACCGACCGCGCCCGCCGCCAGGCCACCCGGTTCGGCGCGGAACTGCTGACCGCCTGCGAGGTCAACGCACTTGAGGTCAGCGGCCCGGCCCGTACCGTACGGTTCGCGGACGGCTCGGCGGTCGCCGCGCAGAGCGTGATCCTCACCACCGGCGTCGCCTACCGGCAGCTCGACGTACCGGGACTGGCCGAACTCACCGGCCGCGGCGTGTACTACGGCTCCGCGCTGACCGAGGCGGCCGGCTGCGAGGGCCAGGACGTGTACATCGTCGGCGGCGCCAACTCCGCCGGCCAGGCCGCCGTCTACCTCTCGCGGCACGCCAAGTCGGTGACGCTGCTGGTGCGCGGCGCGTCCCTGGAGGCGTCCATGTCGCACTATCTGATCCAGCAGATCGCCGACATCCCCCCCATCCGGGTACGCACCCGGACTTCGGTCACCGCCGTGCACGGCGAGGACCACCTGGAGGGCCTGGCGGTGCGTGACGCCACCACCGGCGGCACCGAACTCGTCGACGCACAGCGGATGTTCGTCTTCATCGGCGCCGCGCCGCGCACCGACTGGCTGGACGGCACCGTCCACCGCGACCGGCACGGCTTCGTGCTGACCGGCCCCGACCTCGTCACCGAGGACGGCCGCCGGCCGGCCGGCTGGCAACCGGACCGGCTGCCGTACCACCTGGAGACCAGCGTGCCGGGCGTCTTCGCGGCCGGCGACGTGCGGTCCGAGTCCGCGAAGCGGGTGGCGTCCGCGGTCGGCGAGGGCGCGATGGCCGTCATGCTCGTACACCGCTACCTGGAGGGGCTGTGACCGAGAGCCCGCAGAGCCCACCGAGCGCACTGGACCCCTGCAACCCGGAGGAACTGCGCACGCTCTTCCTGTTCGAGAAGCTCGCCCCCGAGCAACTCGCCAAGCTGTGCCGGATCGGCCGGGTGGAGACGATCGAGCCGGGCCCGGTCTTCGCCGAGGGCGACCCGGCGACCTGCTTCTACGTGCTGCTGGACGGGGCCCTGGTGACCTCCCGGCGGGTCGGTGACGACGACGTGGAGGTGGCCAGGACCTCCCAGCGGGGCGTGTACTCGGGCGCCTTCCAGGCGTACCTGGGCGACCGCGTGCCGCAGCGGTACGCCAACTCCATGCGGGTGACGGCGCCTTCACGCTTCTTCGTGCTGGCGGCGGACGACTTCGCGCGGATCGTCACCGAGTGGTTCCCGATGGCCGTGCACCTCCTGGAGGGCCTGTTCTTCGGCAACAAGTCGTTCCAGCAGGTGGTCAGCCAGCGGGAGCGGCTGCTCGCGCTCGGCTCGCTGTCGGCCGGTCTGACCCACGAGCTGAACAACCCGGCCGCCGCGGCGCTACGGGCCACCGCCGCGCTGCGCGAGCGGGTCGCCGGGATGCGGCACAAGCTGAAGATCCTCACCGGCGGCCCCTACCGGCAGGCCGACCTGGACACCCTCGTCAGCGTCCAGGAGCGGGCCGCCGAACGGGTCGCGAAGGCCGAGCAGCTCAGCCCGATGGACGCGTCCGACCGGGAGGACGCGATCGCGGACTGGATGGACGCGCACGACATCTCCGGCGGCTGGGACCTGGCGCCGGCCTTCGTGCAGGCCGGACTCGACGAGGAGTGGCTCGACCAGATCGCCGCGGCCGTCGACGGCGCGGTGCTGGAGAGCGCGGTGCGGTGGCTGAACTACACCGTCGAGACCGAGCTGCTGATGAACGAGATCGAGGACTCCACCACCCGCATCTCCGGCCTGGTCAACGCCGCCCGGCAGTACTCCCAGCTCGACCGCGCCCCCTACCAGGTGGTCGACGTGCACGAACTCCTCGACAGCACCCTCCAGATGCTCGCCGGGAAGATCGGCGCCGGGGTGCGCGTGGTCAAGGAGTTCGACCAGACCCTGCCCCGTATCCCCGCCTACCCGGGCGAGCTGAACCAGGTGTGGACGAACCTCATCGACAACGCCGTCGCCGCGATGGACGGCGAGGGCACGCTCACCGTGCGGACCTGGCGGGAGCACGGCAACCTGGTGGTGGAGTTCCGCGACACCGGTCCGGGGATTCCGCCGGAGATCCGGCAGCGGATCTTCGAGCCGTTCTTCACCACCAAACCGGTCGGCCAGGGCACCGGCCTCGGCCTCGACATCTCCTGGCGGATCGTGGTCAACAAGCACCACGGCGACCTGAAGGTCGAGTCCGAGCCGGGCGACACCCGCTTCCGGGTGTGCCTGCCGCTGACCACGCCCGAGACCGGTCAGGACAGCGAGGAGGCAGCCGTATGACCCCGTCTGACAACCAGGGCACGCCCGGGACCTCCGGGACCGCGATCGACCCGTCGGTGCCGCCCAGCGGCACCGGCTGCGCGGAGTGCGACGCCGGCGGCGGCTGGTGGTTCCACCTGCGCCGCTGCGCGGCCTGCGGCCACATCGGCTGCTGCGACTCCTCACCCGCGCAGCACGCCGGCGCCCACGCGGCCGCCACCGGCCACCAGGTGATCCGCAGCTTCGAGCCGGGCGAGGAGTGGTTCTGGAACTACGCCGAGGAGCAGTACGTCGAGGACGGTCCCCGACTGGCGGCGCCGCAGAGCCACCCGGCCGGCCAGCCGGTGCCGGGCCCGGCTGAGCGCGTGCCGTCCGACTGGCGCGACCGGCTCAACTGAGCGGCCGGCTCGACCGGCAGCGCGCGACGTGACGGGGCGGGCGCCACACTTGGCGC
>NZ_JACEGK010000659.1:0-3714 GCF_056859195.1 Streptomyces sp. NH27 | reverse complement strand
CGTGGTGTCCGTGGTGGTCGTGCTGGTGATCGTCGCGGCCGCGGCCGTCACCGCCGGGTTCGTCGCCTTCGGCGGGCCCTCCGGCAAGCACGTCACCGCGTACTTCGACCGTACGGTCGGCGTGTACGCCGGCTCCGACCTGCGCATCCTCGGCGTGAAGGTCGGCACGGTGGAGTCCGTCAAGCCGCAGGGCAAGCAGGTCAAGGTGTCGCTGCGGCTCGACCACGGCATCAAGGTGCCGGCGCGGGCCGGCGCCGTGGTGGTCGCGCCCAGCGTGGTCGCCGACCGCTACGTCCAGCTCACCCCCGCGTACACCGGCGGCCCCCAACTGGCCGACCACGGCGTCATCCCGGCCGGCCGCACCGCGACGCCGGTCGAGATCGACCAGCTCTACGCCTCCGTCACCCAGCTCAGCAAGGCACTCGGCCCCAACGGCGCGAACACCACCGGCGCCCTGTCGAACCTGCTCGACGTCGGGGCACAGAACCTCAAGGGCAACGGCAAGGACATCGGCAACAGCATCGACCAGCTCGGCCAGGCCACCAAGACCCTCAACGGCCACAGCGACGACCTGTTCTCCACCCTCGCCTACCTCCAGTCCTTCACCACCATGCTCAAGAACAACGACGGCAAGGTGAAGACCGCCACCGACCAACTCTCCACCGTCAGCGGCTTCCTCGCCGACGACAAGGAGGACCTCGGCGGCGCGTTGCAGCAACTGTCCACCGCGCTCGGCTCGGTGAAGACGTTCATCCAGGACAACCGCAGCCGGCTGAAGACCAGCATCACCAAGCTCACCCCGATCACCCAGACGCTCGTCGACCAGCGTGCCTCGCTCGCCGAACTCCTCGACGACGCCCCGCTCGCCGCCGACAACCTCCTCAACACGTACAACCCGAAGACCGGCACGCTCGACGGCCGCACCGACATCAACGAGCTGAGCATGGGCGGCAGCGTCGACCCGACCGACACGACGAAGACGGCGGGCACGGCGGGCACGGCCGGTTCCTCCGGTTCCTCCGCGGCCAGGAAGAACGCCTCCGCCGGCAGCAGCAGCACCACCCCGCCGTTGCCGCTGCCACCGGTCGGCACGGTCTACGGCAGCAACGGCAGTGACAGCAGCAGCGGCAGCAAGGGAGCGGCCAAGTGAACGCGCGCCACGCGGCCGCCGCGGCCCTGCTCACCGCGACCGCCCTCACCCTCACCGGCTGCTCCTTCACCAACGTGCAGAGCATGCCGCTGCCCGGCGGCGCCAACCTCGGCAGCCACCCCTACACCGTCAAGGCCCAGTTCGCCGACGTCCTCGACCTGGTGCCGCAAGCATCGGTACGGGTCAACGACGTCGCCGTCGGCCGGGTCACCAAGATCGCGCTGGCGCACAGCGGTTGGTCGGCGATCGTCACCATGAAGCTCAACGGCAATGTGAAGCTGCCCGCGAACGCCTACGCGCACCTGGAGCAGTCCAGCCTGCTCGGCGAGAAGTACGTCGAACTCGCGGACCCGCCCAGCACCGAGCCCGCCACCGGGAAACTCGAAGCCGGCACCACCATCCCCACCTCGCACACCAACCGCAACCCCGAGGTCGAAGAGGTCTTCGGCGCGCTGTCCCTGGTGCTCAACGGCGGTGGCATCCAGCAGATCCACACCATCAGCACCCAGCTCAACAAGGCGCTCAGCGGCAACGAACCCGCGGTCCGCGACATGCTCACCCAGGTCAACACGCTCGTCTCCGACCTGGACGCCCACAAGAAGGACATCACCGACGCGCTCGACGGCGTCAACAAGCTCTCCGCGACCCTCGCCACCCGCGACCAGAAGATCGGCACCGTGCTCACCGGCCTCAGCCCCGGCCTGAAGGTGCTGGAACAGCAGCGCGGTTCGCTGGTCACGATGCTGCGCTCGCTGGACACCCTCTCGGGCGTCGCCACCGACACCGTCAACCGGAGCAAGGACGACATCGTCGCCGACCTGAAGTCCCTCGGCCCCACGCTCCAGCGGCTCGCCGACGCCGGTGACGACCTGCCCGACTCCCTCCAGGTGCTGCTCACCTACCCGTTCACCGACCAGGTGGTCAACGGCGTCAAGGGCGACTACCTCAACGTCTACCTCGACCTCACCGCGGCCCCCGGCACGCAGCTCATCCCCGAACTCCAGGCCGACAACAGCACCTTCCCGGGACACCCCGCCGACCCCGCGCCGAACTCGGCCAAGTCCGCGAAGAGCCCGCCGTTGCCGCTGCCCTCGATCACCACCACAGGGGCCGGCAGCGCACCGACCATCACCGCACCGACCACGACCGCACCGACGACCACCGCACCGCGCACCTCCTCGTCGGCCACCACCCCGGGGGGCCACTGATGTTGACCCGCGCCACCATCGCCAAGAACATCGCCTTCCTGATCGTCGCGGTCCTCGTGATCGGCTTCGTCGGCGTCCGCTACGCCGACCTCGGCCGCTACGTCGGCCTGCGCGGCTACTACACGGTGGACGTCCAACTCCCGGAGACCGGCGGCCTGTTCGAGCATTCCGACGTCACCTACCGGGGCGTCTCGGTCGGCCGGGTCGGCCCGATCCGGCTCACCCCCGACGGCGTGCAGGCGGAACTGCGGATCAACAACTCCGCCCCGCACATCCCGGCCCGGCTCTCCGCGGTCGTCGCGAACCTGTCCGCGGTCGGCGAGCAGTACATCGACCTGCAACCCACCACCAGCAACGGGCCCTACCTGCACGGCGGTTCGACCATCGTGCAGGCCAGCACCAAGGTGCCCGCGCCGGTCACCAACCTGCTCACCAGCGTCAACGACCTCGCCCAGTCAGTGCCGTTGGACGCCCTGCGCACCGATGTGAACGAACTCGGCCTGGCGTTCAGCGGCCAGGGCGACAACCTCCAGTCCCTGCTCGACACCAGCAGCGAGTTCCTGACCGCCGCCGACGCCAACCTCCCCGTCGACACCACGCTCATGAACGACGGGCAGACGGTGCTGCGCACCCAGGTCGGCGAGTCCGACGCGATCAAGAACTTCGCCACCAGCGCCAACCAACTCGCCGCGCAGCTCGACGACTCCGACACCGACCTGCGCCGGCTCATCGCGGCCGCGCCCGGCGCCGCGACCCAGGTCAGCGCGCTGCTGCGGGACGTCGGCCCCAACCTCAGCGTGGTGCTGGCCAACCTGCTGACCACCTCCGACATCGCCGTGACCCGGCAGAACGGCATCCAGGAGTTCCTGGTGAAGATGCCCGCCGTGGCCGCCGCGGGCTCCTCGGCGGTGAAGGACGGCAAGCTGAACTTCGGCATGGCGGTCACCTTCTTCTCGCCGCTGCCGTGCACCTCCGGGTACGGGAGCACCACCTACCGCAACGGCCTCGACACCAGCCCGCCGGCCACCGCGTTCAACACCGCGGCCCGCTGCACCGCGCCCGCCTCCTCCGGCACCGACGTACGGGGCTCCGCGCACGCCCCCGGCGGTGGCGGGGTGCCGACGCCCGCGCAGCCCGGGTCCGTCCTGCCGACGTCCACCCAGGCGTCCACCGCTGGATCGCCCGCGGCCACGCCCGCCGTGGGACCGGCCCTTCCCGGCGCCCTCGCCCTGCCCGCGCTGCCCGCCGCCGGACCCACCACCATGGCGGGCCTGCTCGGCCTGGAGGACCAACGATGAGCGCCACGACGGATGAGGCGGAGCCCGACGTGAGTACGGAGGCGGAGCCGGACAGGGG
>NZ_JACEGK010000658.1:0-3714 GCF_056859195.1 Streptomyces sp. NH27 | reverse complement strand
CCCTCCACCTCGCCGCGTCTCTCCAGCAAATCCGCCCCCAGCGAATCCGCCCAGGGCGTAGCCCGCCGCGCCTGCTTCGACGGGTATGTCGGCACCAGCGCCTAGGCTTCACCTCATGCGTTCTCCGGTCCCGGTGGCTCCCCCGCCCGCAATCCCGCTGTCCAGCCTCGGTGCCGTGTTCACCCGCCGCTGGGTGGTCGACCTGGTCCTCGACCTGTGCGGGTACGAAGCGGAGCACGACCTGACACGGCTGCGCGCGGTGGAGCCCGCCGTGGGTTCCGGCGCCTTCCTCGAGGTCATGGTCGAGCGGCTCGTGCGGTCCCGCCGGAAACACGCTCCCGATCTGCCGTGGCAGGACCTCCGGGACAGCCTGCGTGGATGGGATGTACAGCGCAAACACGTACTGCGCTGCCGGGCGAAGGCGGTTGAGGTCCTCACCGCGGCCGGATGCCCCGAGCAGACGGCCCAGGACCTCGCGGACGCATGGCTGCGAGTCGGGGACTTCCTGCTCATCGACCACCGCGAACGAGCCGCGGACCTCGTGGTCGGGAATCCGCCGTACATCCGGATCGAGGACATCGAAGCGGACCTGCTCGCCGCTTACCGCAAGGCGTGTCCGACGATGGGCGGGCGAGCCGACATCTACGTCGGCTTCTTCGAGCGCGGCCTCGACCTCCTTGCGCCCGGCGGCCGGCTCGGCTTCATCTGCGCGGACCGCTGGATGCGCAACCAGTACGGCAAGCGGCTGCGTGAGAAGGTCGTCTCCGGTGGATATGCGATGGAGACCTCGCTGATCATGCATGACGCCCCCGCGTTCGTCGACGAGGTCAGCGCCTATCCGGCAATCACCGTGCTGAGACGGGACACCCAAGGGTCGGCGGTCCTGGGTGACGCCACCCGTTCGTTCGAGGCGGCCGATGCCGACGAGTTCCGGGATTGGGCCCGCGGTTCCCGCACGTCTTTCCACAGTCCGGGCGTCACGGCCAACCGCATCCCGACCTGGCACGGTACGAGCGAGTCGTGGCCCGACGGCTCCCCCGCCGTGCTCGCCTGGTTGGAACGCCTGGCGGCCGAGTGCCCGCCACTGCAGGACGAGCGGACCGGCACGCGCATCAGTATCGGCGTGGCCACCGGAGCGGACGCCGTATACGTCACTCGTGACGCGCAGGCCGCCGAGGCGGAGCGGATGCTCCCGCTGTCCATGGCCACCGACACCAAGTCCGGTTCATTCGTGTGGAGCGGCCACTACCTGGTCAATCCGTGGGATGAACACGGCCTCGTCGACATCGGCCGATGGCCGCGCATGGCCGAGTACTTCGGACACCATTCGGCCGCGCTGCGGGGCCGTTCCATCGCGCGCCGGAGCACGGGGAGTTGGTACCGCACCATCGACCGGGTCTCCATGGAGCTGCTGACCAGACCGACGCTGCTGCTCCAGGACATGAAAGCGTATATCCACCCCGTACTGGCTCCGGTGGGTTTCTACCCGCACCACAATCTCTACTACCTCGTGTCCGAGGCGTGGGACATGGAGGCGCTGGGCGGGCTGCTGCTGAGCGAGGCGGTGGAGAAGCAGGTGTCGGCCTACTGCGTCAAAATGCGCGGCAAGACCATGCGGTTCCAGGCCCAGTACCTACGACGGGTCCGCGTGCCCGAGCTGGCCGGCATTCCGGAGCCGGTGCTGGACGAGCTCAAAGCGGCGTTCCGCACACGCGATCGCGCACGTGCCACGACCGCGGCGCTTCGCGCCTACGGGCTGGACTCGCTGCCCGACTGACCGACCCGCACAACAAACAGAATCAGGAAGAGGAGCGGGAATGATCCGAGGCACGGAGATGCGTGTCGATCTCGCACTGCGCAGTTGGACCGACACCCGGATAGAACAGGCGCTGCGCTCGAACAGCACCGGCAACGCCCAGGACGGCAACCGGCCCGCGGTGACGGGTGGAAAGCACCTGAACGCGATCGACCGCCTCGTCCAGGACGAGTTGGCGGCAACCGGGGCGCGGGGACTCGAGCTCCGGGTCGCGCGGAGCGCGGTCCTGCCCGGCTACTACCGTCCGACCAAGGCATGGGACCTCCTTGTGCTCCAGCACGGCGAGCCGGTCCTCGCGGTCGAGTACAAGTCGATGAGCGGAAGCGAGGGCAAGAACCTCAACAACCGTGCGGACGAGGTGTTCGGCGTGGCCGAGGACGTCCGGCAGGCCGAGATCCACGGACTGCTGCCGCGGACCATGCGCCGCGCCTACGTGTTCGTCATGGCGATGACGCCCGCCAGTACGAAGCCCGTCACCGTGCCGCAGGTCGCGGCGGGCGAGAGCGATCCGGCGTTCGAGGGGGCCGGCTACCTCGAACGGTCGGCGCTCATGTGCGAACGGATGCTGGAGACCGGCCTCTACCACTTCGCATGGGCCGTCGGGGTCCAGGAACATCCCTTCGACTGGTTCGAGCCCCGTCCCTCGGTGACGTGGGACAGGTTCGCGCACGGCTTGCACGGCATGTTCGAGGACGGCGAAGTGAGGCCGCTTCCGAAGCACGCCGTCTGACGCCGCCGGGTGGCCTGAGAGGATGGGGGCATGACGGAGACGACGGTCGGGGTCGGTGGGGCGGCCGAGAGCACGGACATGGTGCTGAACATCGGGCCGCAGCATCCCTCGACGCATGGGGTCCTGCGGTTGCGGCTCGTGCTGGACGGGGAGCGGATCAGGACCGCGGAGCCGATCATCGGGTACATGCACCGCGGCGCGGAGAAGCTCTTCGAGGCGCGGGACTACCGGCAGATCATCATGCTGGCGAACCGGCACGACTGGCTGTCGGCGTTCTCCAACGAGCTGGGCGTGGTGCTCGCGGTGGAGCGGATGCTCGGCATGGAGGTGCCCGAGCGGGCGGTGTGGACCCGCACCCTGCTCGCGGAGCTGAACCGGGTGCTGAACCATCTGATGTTCCTGGGGTCGTATCCGCTGGAGCTGGGCGGGATCACGCCGATCTTCTACGCGTTCACCGAGCGCGAGGAGTTGCAGCACGTGATGGAGGAGGTCTCCGGCGGCCGGATGCACTACATGTTCAACCGGGTCGGCGGCCTGAAGGAGGACCTGCCGAACGGCTGGACCGGGCGGGCGCGGGCGGTGGTGGCCGGCGTGCGGTCGCGGATGGGCCGCTTCGACGACCTGGTGCTCGGCAACGAGATCTTCCGCGGCCGCACCCGGGGTGTGGGGGTGCTGTCGGCGGCCGACGTGCACGCGTTCGGGGTGAGCGGGCCGATCGCCCGCGCCTCCGGCGTCGACTTCGACCTGCGGCGCGACGAACCGTACCTCGGGTACGGGGAGTTGGGCGGCACCCTGAAGGTCGCCACCCGCACCGAGGGCGACTGCCTGGCCCGGTTCGAGGTGCTGCTGGAGCAGACCCACAACGCGCTGGCGCTGGCCGACGCCTGCCTGGACCGGCTCGCCGAACTGCCGCCCGGCCCGGTCAACCAGCGCCTGCCGAAGGTCCTCAAGGCCCCCGAGGGCCACACCTACGCCTGGACCGAGAACCCGCTCGGCCTCAACGGCTACTACCTGGTGTCCAAGGGCGAGAAGACCCCGTACCGGCTGAAGCTGCGCTCCGCGTCGTTCAACAACATCCAGGCGCTGAACGTGCTGCTGCCGGGCACCCAGGTGGCCGACATGGTCGCGATCCTCGGCTCGATGTTCTTCGTCGTCGGCGACATCGACA
>NZ_JACEGK010000657.1:0-3724 GCF_056859195.1 Streptomyces sp. NH27 | reverse complement strand
CGGTAGACGTGGGGGGCCGTGCGGACCGCGTCGGTCGCGGAACCAGGTCGCGGAGCTAGAAGCCGACCGCTAGAAGCCGACCGCGACCTCCATCCACTGCGGGTTCTGCATCGAGGCGTACGCCGCCTGCCCGGCCACGTCGTCGTACGGGAAGCCGTAGGCCAGCCCGTTGATGGCGTGGTCGTGCCAGAACTTGGCGTACCAGTTGGCCGGGTCGCCCGAGTAGAACTTCGTCGGGTCCTGCTGCTGGTCGGCCGGGAGGGTGGCGGTGTGCCGGTTGAGCGCGGCACACGTGCTCGGGTCGGCGGCCAGCGTGCCCGCGCAGCCGAAGATGTCCGAGGTCGCCGCGTTCACGCCGACCGACTGGGCGTAGGAGGTGAAGTAGTTCTCGTTGGCGCCGCCGGCCCGGAAGCTCGGGTCGCTGCCCGGGGCGATGATCCGGTACGGCGCCTGGGTCTGCGCCAGCACCTTGAACTGCTGCGGCACGGCATCCTGGAACTCCTGGAAGACCTGGTCGCGGCTGGTGGTGAAGAGGTCCTGGTTGTCGCCGAGTTGGATGTCCTGACCGGTGTGCGAGTGCAGCCGGATGGCCAGCGGCAGCGCCCAGGCGTCCACCCGGGTGGTGTTGCCGTTGAAGACGTCCGGGCCGATCGTGAACTCGATGAAGTCGTTGTACTGGCTGTTCGGCGAGCCGACGTAGAAGTACATCCGGCCGGAGGAGTTGGCCGGCATGTCGAAGTACGGCTGCTCGGCGATCGAGTGCTCCTGGCCGTCGAAGCTCCAGTAGACCTGGCTGTCGGGATACGCGCCGTTGGTCCGGTTGAGTATCGCGACCTCCATCACGTTGTTCGCGGCCGGGATCTGGCTGGTGTCGCCCCAGAAGGAGTCGTCACCGCCGGTGGGGGGAGGTGTGGTGGTACCCGAGGCCAGGTGCACCGAGAACTCCCACAGCGACACGCCGTACGCCGTGGCCCGCGCGGTGGTGTAGACCCGGACGTAGCGGCCGGTGCCGGTGACGTCGATGTTCTGGATGCCGCCGGTGCCGGTCGTGGTGGAGTACACCGTGGTCCAGTTGGTGGCGTCGTCCGAGACCTGGATCTGGTACGCGGTCGCGTACGCAGCCTCCCAGTTGAGGCCGACGCTGCAGATCGGCTCCGAGGCGCCGAGGTCCACCCGCAGCCACTGCGGGTCGCTGAACGCGCTGGACCAGCGGGTGCCGGTGTCACCGTCGACCGCGGCCGAGGCCGGGGTGCCCGCGTTCTCGGTGGAGGAGGCCGCGGCCGTCCTGCCCTGCGCCGCGTTGTCGGTGGCGCACGCGGACGGGGTGGCGACGGTTCCGCCGTGGACCTGGAACTCCCGGAGCGAGTAGCCGTATTGCGTGGCGCGTTCGCTGCCGTACATGCGGATATAGCGCCCGGAACCGTTTACGGACAGCGTCTGGTTGCCGCCGGTGCCGGTGGTGGTGGAGTAGACGTCGGTCCAGTCGGTGCCGTTGACCGAGGTCTGGATCTTGAACGACTTCGCGTACGCCGTCTCCCAGTTGAGGGTCACCTGGCTGATCGACTGGTTGCTGCCCAGGTCGATCCGGAGCCACTGGGGATCGGCCGCGGCGCTGGACCAGCGGGTGCCGGTGTTGCCGTCGACCGCGGCGGAGGCCGGGGTGCCCGCGTTCTCGACGGACGAGGCGGTGGCAGGCTGACCCTGCGACAGGAGCGAGCCGGCGGCGCGGGCCGGCGACTGCGAGGTGACGACGAGCGCGAGGCCCGCCGTCAGCGCGAGCAGGAGGGCAAGGATGAGATACGGCCGGGATCTGTCGTGCCGTCCGGGCCGTGGCCGCACCAACAGCGAAGTGCTGCCTGACATTTGGTATCTCCTCAACCGGGTGGGGGTCCGTGATGGAGGCCGGCGGGCGCTGAGTGAGAGCGCTCTCTGGCGAGGTGATGTTTACAAGGCCCGTACATCGGCGTCAATAAGTTGTTCAATACTGGCCGGTTGGCCACTGTCGCCGTTTCGAGTCCCGAACGGACAACCCGCTGCTCACGCGGGAATCGCCGGACAACCCGGACATGCGTGAAGGGGCGGTCCCGTACCCGCCATCCGTGTACGGGACCGCCCCGTCCGGGGGCGCCTCGGGCTCAACCCAGCGCGGCCAGATGGTCCTTGAGGCCCTGCCCGTAGGCGGTGGGCGTTCCGTCGTAAGAGGAGATCAGCGACGGGCCGGAGGAGCAGTCCCAGGTGTTCCAGGTCCAGCCCAGGTAGGACAGGTGGTGCGCGTCCAGCCAGTTCATGAAGGTGTCGGTGAAGGAGTGGGCGCAGGTGTTCTCGCCGATCTCGCCCGCCACCAGCGGCACCTGGGCGGCGACCGGGGCGATCTGCGAGTCCCAGCAGGACTGGTTGGCACACGAGTTGAAGTTGTAGACGTGCAGCGACGCGGCGAGGTTGCCGGTCGGGTCGGTCGGCTCGTGGGTCAGCCAGCCGGTCTCGTCGTTGGAGTACGCCAGGCCGCCGAGCAGGATCACGTTCTGCGCGCCGGTGCCGCGTACCGCGTCGACCAGGTCCTGCATGCCGGCCACCTGGTAGCCGATGCCCGGGCAGGTGCCGCCGTCCCGCCAGCAGGTCCACGCCTGGTCGGCGGTGGAGGTGGCCCGGTCCGGGTAGGGCTCGTTGAACAGGTCGAAGACGACTGAGGTGTCGGACTTGAAGGTGTCCGCGACGCTCTGCCAGAACGGGATGGCGTACTGCGCGTCCGGCATCGGCTTCTGGCAGGTGGCGTTGACGTCCGAGCAGCCCGCCGAGTTGCCGGTGTACAGCCCGTGCGTCCAGTGCAGGTCGAGGATGGGCGTGATGCCGTGCGCGACCAGGCGGTTGACCCAGTCGGTGATCGCGGCGACGTAGGCGGCGCCGCCGTCTTCGGCCGGCACGTACGAAAGGCCCTCCCAGCAGTCCTCGTTGAGCGGGACGCGGACCGCGTTGACGCCCTTCCAGCTGGTGATCGCGTCGATCGCCGCGTCGTCGACCGGGCCGTCGAAGATGCCGTTGCCCTGGGCGCAGGCGAACTCGGTGCCGGAGCGGTTCACGCCGTGCAGCACCACCTGCTTGCCGGTGGAGTCCATCAACTCGTTGCCGGAGACGTGCAGTTTCGGCGGGGCCGGGTCGCCGCTGCCGTCACCGGGCGGGGTGGTCGGGGGCGTGGTGCCGTCGTCCTCGTTGCAGGTGGTGCCGTTGAGCTTGAACGCGGTCGGGCTCGGGTTGCTGCCGGACCAGTCGCCGAGGAAACCGGCGCTGAGGCTGCCGCCGCTGGGGATCACGCCGTTGTACGACTCGGACGCCACGCTCACGGCCGTGCCGGACTGCGACCAGGTGCCGTTCCAGCCCTGGGTGACGTGGTGGCCGCCGGGGAAGTCGAAGGTGAGGTTCCAACTGGTGGTGGCCGATGTGTTGTTGGTGATCTCGATGGCGCTCTGGAAGCCGGCGTCCCACTGGTTGGTCACCGAATAGGCGACCGTGCAGGACGGGGTGGCGCCGGCCGCGGTGCCGGCGCCCAGTGCGGGCAGCAGCGCGGCGGCGGCTGCCGCTGCGGTGACGGCGGCGACGGAGAGCGCCGTGGTACGCGTTGGTCGTCGCATGTGCGACTCCTGGGAGTGTGGGGGGGATGGTGGTGCGAGGTGCGAGGTGCGAGGTGCGGCGGTGCGACGTGCTGCGGGGGCGGGCGTGCGGCGTGGGG
>NZ_JACEGK010000656.1:0-3739 GCF_056859195.1 Streptomyces sp. NH27 | reverse complement strand
GTGGAGATCACCCTCGGCGGCTGACGGCCGCCCACCCGTTTCTCCCGCGCACCGGGCGCATCACGCCCCGGTGCGCGGCGAGTCAGCCGAACAGAGCACAGCGCGCAGTGTCCTTGGAGCCGTGCTGCGGCTCCCTACGGTTGGAGGTGGCGTGGGAACTTCTCGTGGAAGTGGAAGCAGCGGCAGCAGCGCGAGCGGAAGGCCGGCGGCCGGACGGCGGTGGGCGTTGCTGCCGGTCGGGATCGCGGCGGCCGTCGCGGCGATGGCGGTGTTCCTGGCTCCCGCCGCGGTGGCCGGAACATCGGCGACGCCCTCGGCGGGCGCGGGCCGGACGGTGACGGGCAAGACGGCGGCCGCGGCCGCGGACGACGCCGGGCTGAACTACGTGGCGATGGGCAGTTCGTTCGCCGCCGGGCCGGGTATCCCGCCGGTCCAGACGGGCCCGGGCGCCGCCGCCTGCGCCCGGTCGCAGAACAACTACGCCGGCGTGCTGGCGCGGGACATCGGTGCGAATCTCACCGACGCCTCGTGCGGCGGGGCGACGACGGCGAACGTGCTGACGACCAGCCAGGGCGCGCAGCCGCCGCAGATCGACGCGGTCACCAGCGCCACCCAGCTCGTCACCGTCACCATCGGCGGCAACGACGTGGACTACCTGGGCAGCATCGGCGCGTACTCCTGCCAGACCAGCGGCGGGTCGAACTGCCCCGGCGTGGACCGGGGTTCCATCGACCAGACCTTCGGGGTGCTGGCCGGGCGGCTCGAGGACGTGGTCAACGCGGTGCACGCGACCGCGCCGCAGGCGAAGGTGCTGCTGGTCAACTACTTCACCATCCTGCCGGACTCCGGTGTGTGCACCGGGGTGCCGCTCACCGCGGACCAGGCCGCGTACGAGCGCAGCATCGCGTTCCGGCTGGCCGACGCGACCAGCACCGCCGCGACCGCGACGGGCGCGACGCTGGTCGACCTGGCCGCCGCGAGCCACGGCCACGACGCGTGCGCGGCCGTCCCGTGGGTGGAGACGTACACGCCTGCGGCGGGCCGCACGTCGTACCACCCGAACGAGGCCGGGATGAGCGGCGCGGCCACGCTGGTGGAGTCCGCGTTGGCGTCCACCGGCCAGACCCGTACCGGCCCGATCGGTTCCGGCATTCCGGGCAAGTGCGTGGACGTCGCCAACGCCGGGACCGCGCCCGGCACGCACGTCCAGCTCTACGGCTGCAACGGCACCGGCGCGCAGAACTGGACGGTCGTGCCGGGTGCGGGCGGCGCGCTGCGCGCGCTGGGCGGCTGCCTTGACGTGAGCGGGAGCGGTACCGCCGACGGCACGCTGGTGCAGTGGTGGCAGTGCAACGGCACCGGTGCGCAGCGCTGGCAGGCCGGGGCGAACGGCTCGCTGGTCAATCCGGAGTCCGGGCGCTGCCTGGACGACCCGAACAGTTCGACGGCCGACGGGACCCAGTTGCGGATCTGGGACTGCAACGGCACGGCCGCGCAGAATTGGACCCTGCCGAGCTGACCGGACCGGCCCGTTCGCCGTTGTTCGCCGTCCGTACGCCTGCGGTGTGCCTGCGGTGTGCCTGCGCTGCGCCTGCGGTGCGCCCGGCGTTGGCGCGGTGGGCCGACCCTGCTCGACGGCGTCCGGCCGCTGTGGCCGGGCGCTGTCGAGCCGACCGAACCGGGTCCTGGTTCGGCCCGTACCGGGTCCGTGGTTTTGGGCCGTAACCGGGTCCGTGGTCCGGGTCCGTGGTCCGGGTCCGTGGTCCGGGTTCGTGGTCCGGGTCCGCGTGGCGTGGGGGCCGCGGGCCGTTGACGCCTCCCGATAGAGTTGCGAAAATTATCGCAACTTCACTCGGGAGGCGGCACCCCATGACCACCGGGATCGGCGACGGCGCGCAGGCACGCGCGGACCTTCAGGCGTACGTCGGGGAAATGGCCGCGGCGCTGGTGCCGTATGCGAGCCCGGGAGGCGCGCGGATCAGGCCCGGGGTGAACGTCGCGCACCACGGCGACGCGGCCGCCGACCTGGAGGGGTACGCCCGGCCGCTGTGGGGGCTGGCGCCGCTGGCCGCGGGCGACGGCGACTTCGCGCACTGGGAGCTGTGGGCCCGCGGGCTGGCCGCGGGCACCGACCCCGAACACCCCGAGTACTGGGGCGACATCGGCGACCTGGACCAGCGCCAGGTGGAGACCGCCGCGATCGGATTCGCCCTCGCGCTGGCCCCCGAGCGCTTCTGGGACCCGCTCGACGGCAAGGCGCGCGACCGCGTCGGCCGCTGGCTGGCCGGCTCCCTGGACCGCGCCACCCCGCCGAACAACTGGAACTTCTTCCCGGTCATGGTGCGTCTCGGCCTGGACCGGGTCGGCTACGCCCACGACCGTGACGCCCGGCACGCCCGCCTGGACACCCTGGAGACGTACGTCCTCGGCGACGGCTGGTACGGCGACGGCGCCACCGCGCAGCGCGACTACTACATCCCGTGGGCGATGCACTTCTACGGCCTGATCTACGCGGCGCTCGCCGGCGAGGAGGACCCGGCCAGGACGGAGCGCTTCCGGCAGCGCGCGGCCTCCTTCGCCATGGACTTCCGGCACTGGTTCGCCGACGACGGCGCCGCGGTGCCCTTCGGCCGCAGCCTCACCTACCGCTTCGCGCAGGGTTCCTTCTGGGGCGCGCTGCCGTACGCCGGGGTGGACGCGCTGCCGTACGGCGAGGTCAAGGGCCTGCTGCTGCGGCACCTGCGCTGGTGGCGGGCCCGGCAGGCGGACATCGCGCCCGACGGGGTGCTCTCGATCGGATACGCCTACCCGCAGCCGCTGATGGCCGAGCAGTACAACGGGCCCGGGTCGCCGTACTGGGCGATGAAGGCGTTCCTGCCGCTCGCGCTGCCGGCCGGGCACGACTTCTGGACGGTGGGGGAGGAGCCGCACGCGGCCGCGGAGCCCACCAGGGCAGCTGGGGCGGCCAGTTCGGCCAGTTCAGCCGGGGCGAGCGGGCATGGCGCGCCGGAGGTGTCCACGCAGCCGCACGCCGGCGCCGTCCTGATGCGCTCGGGCGGCGACGTGACCCTGCTCAGCGGGCTCCAGCACGGCACGTGGGCGCGCGCCGGCTCCGCGAAGTACGCCAAGTTCGCCTACTCCACCCGCTTCGGCTTCAGCGTCCCGTCCGGTGAACTCGGCCTGATCCACGGGGCGTACGACTCGATGCTCGCGGTGAGCGACGACGCCCCGGACGCCGAGCCGGTGCACTTCCGGGTCCGCGAGGTGAACGAGGAGCCGCTGACCGCGGCCGACGGCACCGTGTGCAGCACCTGGCACCCCTGGCCCGACGTCGAGATCACCACCTGGCTGAGCGCGGCCGCGCCCTGGCATCTGCGTACCCACCGCATCCGCACCGCCCGGCAACTGCACACCGCGGAAGGGGGGTTCGCCGTCGACCGCGACGGCGGGCCGGTCCGGTCCGAGGGCGCGGCCGGCAGCGCGGTCGTGGTGTCCGTCGCCGGCGACCTCAGCGGGCTGCGCGACCTCGGCGAGGGCGCCTCCCGCGCGGGGCACGTCGTCGAGGCGCTTCCCGGCACCAACCTGCTGGCCCGCCGTACCGCGGTGCCCACGCTCACGGTGCAACGGGGGCCGGGGGCGCCCTGGGTGCGCTGCGCGGTGCTGGCCGTGGGGGCCGCGGGGGCCGAGGCGTGGGACGGGCCGGTGCCGCCGGCCGGCGGCTGAACGCCTGGGCCCTGAG
>NZ_JACEGK010000655.1:0-3777 GCF_056859195.1 Streptomyces sp. NH27 | reverse complement strand
ACCCGGTCTTCGACCTCGTCAGCCGCAAGGCGCTGGAACACGCGGTACGCATCGACACCCCGCAGATCACGCAGGCGTCGCGGCGCGGCCTGGAGCGCACGCTCGACCTCGCGCTGTGGATCGACATGTACCGTCCGACCCTGAAACTGTCCTGACCTCAGCCCGCCAGGCGAACGACCCCGCTACCGGCGTGACGTAGCGGGGTCGTTCGCGGGAGGGGGCCGTCCTGGAGTGGGCTCCGGCAGCGCCGAGGTGACTACGCGATGTGGGACACCGCATCCGCCTCGTCCTCGTCCGTGCCTCGTTCCGGCAGTTGCTGCACGGTCAAGCTGATGTCGACATCGTGCAGGGGGCGTCCGCTTGCATGCCAGACGGACAGCGTGTACGGGCTGAAGGGGTAGCGCGCACGGAACTCGGGTATCTCGACACGGCCGTGCACGAGGCCGTCGGCCGATGAGGCCAGGCCGGACTGTGCGGGCACGTCGCCGTACGACCGCAGCACCTCGTACATCGGCGCCGGAACGGCGATGTCGTGCTGCTCCGCCTCGTGGGTGATCCCGGCCCGGAACACCGCGGCCGCGGCCATGTCCAGTTCGGTCACCCTGTCGAGTTCGGCGCGGTCCGGGAGCGGACGTCCCTGCTCGGCGAGCGCCTCGTACAGGAAGTCCACGGCGTCGCGGGCATGCCGGGCGGCGCGGTCCTCGTCGCTCACCATCCGGCGCAGTATCGCCTGGTAGTGGATCTCCTCCTGGATCATCGACCGCCCGGCGTGGCCGTAGATCGTCTTGGCGTCGAAGTTGTCCGGCTCGCGCCAGGCACGCTCGTAGTCGGCCATCAGCCAGGCCACGACCGGGTCCTCGACCTTCTCACGCAGGAAGGTCTCGAGCAGTTGGAGCAGGTCGACCGTGCGCGCCCCCGAGGTTTCGGCGAGCACCCGCAGCGTGCAGCGCAGCAGGCACTTGTGGAAGAGCGTCAGCGGCAGCCGGAGGACGATCCCGGTGAGCCAGTCCTCGAACGGCATCCGCGCGTGCTCGGTCACCACATCGGAGAACAGGTCCGTGCTGCCCGGGTCGCAGGGCATGTTCGTGGTCTTCAGACCGTGCTCGTCGCGGAACCGCTCGTGCGTGTAGTCGGTGTTGTTCAGCAGGAACAGCGGGTAGATGACGGGTGAGCCGCCGGAGGCTATCGCCTCCTCTATGCCCTCGAGGAGTGATACGAGGGTCTCACCGGGCAGGCCCCAGATGAGGTCGGTGTAGGTCGGGATGTCCAGGGCACGGAACTGGGTCTGCATCCGGCGGTAGTGCGACACCCGGATGTTCTTCCGGTTCGCGATCTGCAGCACCTCGGAGTTGAAGGACTGTGCGGACAGCGTGATAGCGCCGGTCAGCCTCGCCTTGTACAGGATGCTGGCGATCTCCACGACGCGGCCGTTGGTGTTCTTCGCCCAGTTGGTCATCACCAGCAGCCGCTTGTTGTAGCGCTGGCACAGCTCCACCAGGTGGTTGGCGATCTCGACGTCTCGGGCGAGCATGCCGAAGTTGGCGTCGGCGATGAACATCCGGGTGTTGTCGGCGCAGACCCGGATGATCCGCTCCAGTTCGGCCTTGATGCGTTCCATCGAGAACTGGCGGACCCTGGAGTTGGTGGCCCCGGTTCCCCAGTAGCAGAAGGAGCAGGAGTAGGGGCAGCCGCGGTTGGTCTCGTACACCAGCATCTGGGACTGCGCGATGTCCTCGTCGGACCAGACGTCACCCTCGAACGGCGAGGGCAGTTCGTCGAAGTCGGCGATGCGCGGGGCCTCGGCGGTGGTCTCCACCTCGCCGTCGGTGCGCAGGAAACTGATGCCGGGAACTTCGGCCAGTTCCTTCTCGGCAGCGGCCCGCTCCTCCTGGTGCAGGAAGACCCGCAGCAGGTCGCGGAAGCGGATCTCTCCTTCGCCGTGGACGAGGACGTCCACCCAGGGTGCTTCCGCGAACACGGCCTCCTGCTGGTGCGTCACGTCGTTGCCGCCGAGCACGATGCGGCAGTTCGGCCAGCGCTCCTTGACCCTGCGGGCCAACTCCGTGGAGCTGGCCCGGTTCCAGTAGTACACCGTGAAGGCGACGGCCATGGGGTTGTCCAGGGCGTCCAGCACCTTGGCGCAGGCGCCCTCGAAGGCGTCCCCGGCCTTCATGTACACGTGCTTGGTGAAGGAGCAGTTCGCGGCGAGCTCCGGGTCGGCCTGGGCGGCTGCCTGCATGTAGCCGAGTACGGCGCTGTAGCGGACGCTTGGCATCACGGTCAGGTCGACCAAGTGCACTTGGCGCGGCTCATCGGTGGCAGGGCGCGGACCGGGCCGGGTCGACACGTCGGCTGACGTCATTTCACAATCCTTCTCGTAAATCGGGTACTTGGCCGGTGGGGGAGAACCCGCCAGCCGGCCGGAACAGGCGGGCCATGGAACTCCAGACCGTGCTGGGGGTCCGCCGGCCGTCGCCAGCCGGTGGGCCCGAAGCACTGGAAATCAGGTACAGGTGTGCAACTGGAAGTGCAGCAACAGTAGTTGGTGCACACGGTACGGCGGCCCCGACCCTGATCTCGGAGACACGACGCACCCGGTCCCGAATATCGGAGAGCGCGGTATGCGAGGGGAAGTCTGCGTT
Source organism: Streptomyces sp. NH27 (assembly GCF_056859195.1). Classification (NCBI taxonomy): domain Bacteria; kingdom Bacillati; phylum Actinomycetota; class Actinomycetes; order Kitasatosporales; family Streptomycetaceae; genus Streptomyces; species Streptomyces sp. NH27. Next base: position 1,135 of record NZ_JACEGK010000655.1, on the reverse strand, counting down.
GACCTGCCGACTGGGGCGGACACCTGCCAGGGGCTTCATCCGGCACGGTGATCGAGCGGTCGGCCCCCAGCGAAGCACGGGCCGCACAGGTGGCCGGACCGCTCTACCAACGACGGTTGAACGAGTTGCGCACGCAGTCGGCCGTATCAACACGGCACTGACCACGCAGGCGTCGCGGCGCGGCCTGGAGCGCACGCTCGACCTCGCGCTGTGGATCGACATGTACCGTCCGACCCTGAAACTGTCCTGACCGCAGCCCGCCAGGCGAACGACCCCGCTACCGATGTGACGTAGCGGGGTCGTTCGCGCGGCGGTGGAGCGGGTCAGGTCAGGGGGAACTCGCCGGCCTTGATGCTCGCCACGAATGAAGTGAATGATGCCGGCGGGAAGTTCAGCGCCGGGCCGTGCGGGTCTTTGGAGTCGCGGACGGGGACGATGCCGCGTGAGGCGGCGAGGTTGGCGGCGATCTCGACGCAGTTGCCGCCGTTGGAGCTGTAGGAGGACTTGAACCAACGGGGGGATTCGGTTGTCACGGGGTGCCCCTTTCGAACCGTTTCGTCTTGGCCGACTGGTGGTAGGCCGGCGGCCTCTTGCACCGTAGCCGAACGGCCCCGCTGCCTGCGAGAGGTAACGGGGCCGTAGGTGCGCACAGTTGGGAGCGGTCAGGCCAGGGGGAACTCGCCGGCCTTGATGCTCGCCACGAATGAAGTGAACGACGCGGCCGGGAAGTTCAGCGCCGGGCCGTTCGGGTCTTTGGAGTCGCGGACGGGGACGATGCCGCGTGAGGCGGCGAGGTTGGCGGCGATCTCGATGCAGGCGCCGCCGTTGCCGCTGTAGGAGGACTTGAACCAACGGGGGGATTCGGTTGTCACGGGGTGCCCCTTTCGAACCGGTTCGTCTTGGCCGACTGGTGGTAGGCCGGCGGCCTCTTGCACCGTAGCCGAACGGCCCCGCTGCCTGCGAGAGGTAACGGGGCCGTTGGTACGCACAGTTGGGAGCGGGTCAGGTCAGGGGGAACTCGCCGGCCTTGATGCTCGCCACGAATGAAGTGAACGACGCGGCCGGGAAGTTCAGCGCCGGGCCGTTCGGGTCTTTGGAGTCGCGGACGGGGACGATGCCGCGTGAGGCGGCGAGG
>NZ_JACEGK010000654.1:0-3787 GCF_056859195.1 Streptomyces sp. NH27 | reverse complement strand
CCGTACTGCTGGTCACCTCGGTGCCGGCGGCCGGCGCGTGGAGCATCGCCGGCGCGGCGTTCGCCGGGTCCTCGGCCGCCGCCGTGATCGTCTTCGGGCTCGCCGCGCGCGGCGGTTTCCAGCAGAACCGGCTCGTCCTGGTCGGCGTCGGCGTGTCCGCCGCCACCACCGCGCTCATCAGCCTGGTCATCGTGCTCACCGACCCGTTCGACGCCACCAAGGCCCTGACCTGGCTGTCCGGTTCGACCTACGGGCGCACCGGCCCCGACCTGGCGCCGGTCGCGGCCGTGCTCGTCACCGGCACCGTCTACGCGGTCGTCAGGCGCCGGGAACTCGACCTGGTGGCACTCGACGAGGACACGCCCCGACTGCTCGGGCTACGGCTCGCGCACTCGCGGTTCGGCTTCCTCGCGGTCGGCGTGCTGCTGAGCGCCACCGCGACCGCCGCCGCGGGAACGATCGGCTTCGTCGGGCTCGTGGCGCCGCACGCGGCCCGCGCCCTGGTCGGCCGGCGGCATGTGCGGGTCGTCCCGGTCGCCATGATGCTGGGCGCCACGCTCGTCTGCGCCGCGGACCTGCTGGGCCGTACCGTCATCGCGCCGGCCCAGCTCGGCGCCGGGCTCATGACGGCCATCGTCGGCACGCCGTACTTCGTCCGCCTGCTCGTACGGACCCGGCGGTAGCGGCGCGTACGGGTCCGGTTGCCGAAGACCGGCCGGCAAATGGAGGGCGGGGCGGGGATCAACTCCCGCCGGCGGTGAGGAGTTCGTGCACCGGGAGGGTGGCCGCGCCGAGGGCGACCGCCTCCTGGCCGAGCCGGCCGAGTGCGAGCACGGTCCCGCCGGCCATGTAGCCGAGCACGTGACGGTCCATCACCTCGCGTACCGCGGGCAGTATCGCGGGGCCCATCGCCGCGCCCACCCAACCGGAGAGGATCACCCGGTCCGGGCCGAGCAGGTGCACCAGGTTGGCGATGCCCACGCCGAGGTACTCCGCGGCCCGGCGCACCGTGTCGGCGGCGGCACCGGGCGTGCGGGCGGCGGCGACCAGCGAGGCCAGCCGCTGCTCGATGCCGCCTCCACCCAACTCCGTTGCCCCGGGCTGCTGTTCGTAGTGCGCGAGAATCGCCTCGGCGCCGACGTACGCCTCCAGGCAGCCGCGTGACCCGCACCGGCAGGCCGCGCCGTCCTTCTCCACCACGGTGTGGCCCCACTCGCTGGTCGCGCTGGTGACGCCACCGGGCGAGCCCGTCGCGACCGCGGCGCCGACGCCGACCGCGAGCAGCACGACGATCGCGCGCTCGGCGCCCCGGCCCGCGCCGCGCCACATCTCGGCCTGGCCGAGGGTGCGGGCACAGTTGTCCAGGTGCAGCGGCGCGGCGATGCGCGGCCCGAGCAGGCCGCCGAAGGGCACGCCCGACCAGCCGAAGGTCGGCGCGTGCACGAACCCGCCGGGCAGCACGGCGCCGGGCACGCCGACGCCGACACCGAGCAGTCCGGCCGGGTCGACCCCGGCCTCGGCGGTGACCTCCCCGATGCCCGCGAGCACCGACTCGGCGAGCAACGCGGGGTCGCAGCGGCCCCCGTCCAGCGGGTGGGTGGCGGTCGCCAGCGTGTCGAGGGTCCAGTCGAAAAGGCCGACCTGGACATGCGTCTCGCCGATGTCCACGCCGACTACCTGCGCGTATCCCGGCTCGACCGCCAGCAGTGCGCGCGGACGGCCACCGTCGGAGTCCAGCAGCCCGGCCTCCGCCACCAGGCCGTCGCCGACCAGGTCGGTGACCACGTTGCCCACCGTCGCCGCACTGAGCCCGGTGTCCCGCGCCAGGTCGAACCGGCTGGCCGGGCCGTGCAGGTAGAGCCTGGTCAGGACGGACGTACGGTTGTGCCGGCGTAGATCTCTCGTCGTCCGCCCCACGTCGCGCTTCACCGGGCTCCCCCTGTCGCCGTACCCGGCACATCGTGCCAGACCGGGGGTCGGCCACCATCAGCAGGGAAGCGCTCTCCCGGTACGCCGGTGGGCGCTCTCCCCCGGCTCGACGGCTCACGGCCCGCGGACACTTCAGCGCCCAGGGCCCGGCAGACATCCGATGCCTCGCCCCGACGGGCCGGCCGCGCGGGCGGGCCGGCCGCCGGGACCCGGTGAGAGGCGGAGCGGCGGCGGGCGGGGGGCGACGGACCGCGGCTCAGTCCCGGCCGGCGCCGCGGTACAGGTCCAGTTCCCCGTCCAACTCCACTGCCAGCACGGTCGCGTACGGGTCCACGTCGCCCGGTGCGGGGGCGTCGATCCACAGCACGCCGGGCACGTCGTGCAGCCCGCCGGTGACATTGTGGCCGACCTCGGTCCCGGTGCCCAGCACGGTGACCCGGCGCACCGCGTTGCGCAGACCGCGCACCGACACGGTCTCGCGCGGCGGGTCGAAGCAGGTCAGGTAGAGCGTCCGGCGGTCGGCGGACAGGGTGCTGGGGCCGTAGTGGTGGCCTGGCGGCAGTCCGGCCACGGTGCCGTACACCGCGTCCGCGTGCCGGGCGGTCCAGTCGCCCAGGCCCTCCAGGCGGGCGATCTGCTCGGGCGTGATCGTGCCGTCCTCGCGCGGGCCGACGTCGAGCAGCAGGTTGCCGCCGGCGCCGACCGTCTCGGCGAGGTAGCGGACGAGCTGGCCGACCGACTTGTGGCGGCGGTCGTGCGGCTGGTAGCCCCAGGAGTCGTTGACCGTCAGGCACAACTCCCAAGGGCCGTCCGGAGCTTGCAGCGGGACGCCCTGCTCGGGCGTGGCGTAGTCACCGCGGTGCAGCATGCGGGAGTTGAGCACGACGTCCGGGGTGACCGCGAGAATCTCGTCGGCGAGCGCGTCGATGCCCCACTGCTCGGCGGACCGCTCCCACTCGCCGTCGAACCACAGCAGGTCGGGGCGGTAGCGGGTGGTCAACTCCCTTACCTGCGCGTTTCGGTAGGCCAGATAGCGGCGCCATGCGGCGGGATCCTCCGCACCCGGCTCCGGGGCGCTGAAGCGGTTGTCGTTGACCGGGATCTCGGCCGGCGGCGACAGATGGCGGACGGTCGGGTAGTCCGGGTGCGACCAGTCCGAGTGCGAGTAGTAGAGCCCGACCCGCAGACCGTGCGCGCGCAGCGCTTCGGCGTATCCGCCGATCAGATCGCGGCCGGCCGGGGTGTCGCGGGCCACGGACAGACCCTGCTGCTCGGTGTCCCACAGCGCGACGCCGTCGTGATGACGGGCGGTGAGCACCGCGTACCGGGCTCCCGCCCGGGCGAACAGCCGCGCCCAGGAGTCCGGTTCGTACCGGGCCGCGGTGAACCCGCCGAGCTGGCCCATGTACTGCTCGCGGCTGACCCGGCCGTCGTAGAACGCCCACGACTCGGGGACGCCGTCGACCGCGTAGACGCCGTAGTGCACGAAGATGCCGAGCTTGGCGTCGGGGAACCAGGGCTGCATGGGCATGAGCCGCAACCACTCCAATACATCGGATGTATAACCAGACGACCTCGACCCTAAGTCCGCCGGCGCCGCCGATCAATCCCCGCCGGCGCGAAGGCGACACGAAGGCGACACGAAGCCGGCGAGAGAGCGGCGCGAAATCGATACCGGGCGGTCCCCGCAGCCGCCGGGAGAACGCCCCCGGGCCCGTACGCCCCATGTCGCGCCCCATTCTCCGCCGACCCCTTGACACTTCGGAAACCGAGCGACGACCATCAGGGCCAGCCGTTCGGAGAGCGCTCTCCGATGGCGTCCCGCTCCACCCGCTCGACCACCGGCAGTCCCCCGCCG
>NZ_JACEGK010000653.1:0-3792 GCF_056859195.1 Streptomyces sp. NH27 | reverse complement strand
GGACATGGACTGCTCCTTGCCGGGGGTTCGCGGTATCGTCGGAACGGGAAGTGGACACGCGTCCGATTCCATTCCAACGTAGCGGACAGATGTCCGCTTAGCAAAAGAAGGAAGGGCGCCTCGTGACCGAGCGAGCACCTCGGCGGGCCGACGCGGAGCAGAACCGGGCCCGGATCGTGGACGTGGCCCGGGTCGCGCTGACCGAGTCGGCCGACGCGACGCTGAACTCGATCGCGAAGCGCGCGGGGGTCGGCCAGGGCACGCTCTACCGGCACTTCGCCACCCGTGAGGCGCTGCTGCTGGCTGTCTACCGGCAGGACATCGAGGAACTGCTGCGCGCCGCGCCCGAGTTGCTGCGCGCGCACGAGCAGCGGCCGCTGGAAGCCCTGCGGCTGTGGCTGGACCGGCTGGCGGCGTACGGCCGGATCAAGCACGGCGTCGCGCAGGCCGTGGAGGCCGCGACCCGGGCGGACCTGTCCAACGAGTACTACGGCCGGGTGATCGACACGATCGGTTCGCTGCTGCGGGCCGGGCAGGACGCCGGCGCCGTGCGGGCCGACGTGGACGCGCCGGACGTGCTGCTCCTGGTGGACTTCCTGTGGCGCAGCGACCAGGGGCCGGACTGGGAGCCGCGCACCCGGCACCTGCTCGGCCTCGTGCTCGACGGGCTGCGGGCGCGGCCGGGGGCTTCAGCGGGGGCGTGACCCGGGAACGCGACCCGGGCGTCCCTCATCCGTCGGTGTCGGTCCCGTGCCCGTGTCCGTTCCCGTGCGCGGTGGCGTCCGCGTGCTCGTCGCCGAAGCCGTCCTCGTCCGGCTCGGTCTCCATCAGGTCCAGGTCCGGCGGCACCAGGGTGGTGGACTCCACCAGGCCCTTGAGGAGGTTGTGCAGGAGGTTGTTGTCCCACGGGGTGCCCGCGTCGCCGTCGTGCATCAGCGGGTACGGGAAGCCGCCCTCGTGCAACCGCCGCCGTAGGGAGGAGAGTTTGTGCTCGATCCGGCGCACGCTCCAGCTGTCGGCGGGGCGCAGGTAGGCGAGTTGCTCGGCGGTCTGCCGGTACGCCAGCGGGCGCGGTCCGTCCTCGTAGAGCAGGTAGTGCTGGCCCATGACGACCAGGAGCAGGCGTTCGTCGTCGTTCAGCGGCCACAGCTTGGGCGGCAGGGTCTCGGCGCGGCGGCGCGGCACGGCGCCGCGCTCGTCGTGGCCGGTGACGTACAGCTCGACCAGGTGCTCGCGGAAGCCGGAGCCCCTGACGAAGACCGGGGTGTAGCCGGGGAGGAGGGGGATCGGGTCGGTGGTGGTGTGCATCAGGCGGCCCTGCGGCAGGCGGACGAGCTGCCGGCCGGTGTTGCGCAGCCACCACTGGCGCTTGCGGTAGGTGAGTTCGCCGTGCCGGCGGCTGACCCGCAGGTCGTCCTCGCCGACCGGCAGGTCCACGTCTTCCGGGCGCTCGCCGCGGCCGAACCTGATCACCAGCCCGGTGCGCGGTGCCACCTTGATGCCGCCGGTCACGGTGCGTGCGTGGAGCGTGCCGGGGCCGGCGGGCACGGCGCCCCGCGCGAGGCTGTCCGGGCTGTTCACTGTCTCCTCCTCATCGGCGTCGGGGGCGGGCCGCGCGCTCCCCTCCGGCGCACGGCCCCGCGGTGTCCCCCGCGCGCCTTCGCTTTCGTCGCGCACCTCTTGTCCGAGTGTGCCCGGCGGGCGCGGGACCCCTCCGGAGACCGGTCGACGGCTCGGGCGGGCGTGCGGGTCGGCGGCCGTCGTCGGGTCGGCGGCCGTGGTCGGGTCGGTGGTCGGGTCCGGTCGGTGGTCCGGTCGGTGGCTGTGGCTGTGGCTGTGGCCGTGGCCGGGTCAGCGGGTGGGGAGGTGGGAGGCGGCCGCGGCGGCGAGTCGGGTCGCCAGGGTGCGCAGCTTCGCGTCGCCGCTCGCGCCGCTGACCTCCAGCTCGAAGGTCTCGGCCTGCCGGTCGCCCTGGTCGTCGGTGTAGGTGCGGTAGACCACCTCGACCAGGGCGGTGTGGTCGCCGTCGGCCCCGGGCGGGGCCACGAAGGCGCGGTGGCCGCCGAGGCGGGTGGAGGTGCCGTCGTCGGCGGTGGGCGGCTCGCCCCGGTCGAAGGCGAGGTCGACGTCGATGTCGCTGGTGGTGCTCTGCCACGAGCAGTCCCAGTTGCCGTACGTGACGTCCGGGTCGTCGGCGTCGATGCCGGGCACGGCTTCGAGCGCGGTCGCCACCAGCAGCGTGCAGGCGTCCGTGTTGACCAGCGAAACGGTGGGCAACGGAGGTTCGCGGCGCGGGAGTTGGCCGCCGGCCGGTACGGCGTTGAGGGCGGCGACCGCGGCCGTGGTGGCGGTGTCGGCCATGCCGCACAGCACGGCGGAGGAGGGGTCGGAGTCGTCGGCGGGCTTCGCGGTGACGACGGCGTGGACGCCGGTGGAGCGGTGCCGCCCGCCGTGGTCGTGCCCGCTGGTGCCGGTGCCGCCGTTGCCGCCGTCGAGCAGGAGCGTACGGTCGCACTCGCCGCCGTCCGCGGGCTCGTCGACGACGCGCACCCGGCCGGAGGTGTGCACGGTGCCGGTGGGCTGGGCCGAGCCGTCGACGAACTCCAGCTCGATGTCGATCTCCGGCCCGGACCTGGTGTCCACAATGACGTCGCAACGGTCGAAGTCGCCGTACGCCGGGTCGAGTTCGGCGTCGCCGTACTTCGCCAGCGCGGCGGGCCTGGCGAGCGCGCAGGGGTCGGCGGTGCGCTGGTCGCCGAAGAGGGCCGCCGAGGCGGGGCCGGGGGCGGCAGAGCGCGCGGGCGTCTTCGGCGCCGGACGGCCCGAGGGCGCGGAGTCCGGGGCGGCCGACGCCCCGCCCGAGCCGCCGGTGGCCGCCCACACCCCGACGGCCGCCGCCAGGACGACCACGGCCACGGAGGCCGCGACGACGGACCGCAGGTGGGCCCGTACGAACCGGCCGGGTACGCGCGTCCCGGGCCCGCGTTCCCGGCGGCGGACGGAACGGAAACGGGCGGGCTCCGAACCGCCGCCCGTGGCACCGCTGCTGCGTTCCGTCGGCTCCAACGGGTCTGGCAACTGAGGTAGTTCAGGCAGTTCTGCGACCGGTCCGGCCGCCGCACGCAGCATCTCCAGTGCCTCGGCCGCAGTGGGCCGCGCGCCCGGCTCGCGGCGCAGCATCGCCGTCAGGGTCTCCCGCAACGGGCCGACGTCGGCGGTCAGTTCGACGTTCCGCCCGGCTTCCGGGCCCGGCCGGTACGCACCCGCCGCGCCCGGTGGTCGTGGCGGGTCCCCGGTGATCAGGGCGTACACCATCGCGGCGAGCGAGAAGACGTCCGAGGCGGGCTCGGGCTGCCCGCGGACCACCTCGGGCGCGGCGTAGTGAGGGGTGTAGCCGATCGCGCTGTTCGGGGTGATCGTCTCCTTGCCGCCGACCCGGTACGCGGCGCCGAAGTCGGCGAGCTTCACGGTGCGCGGGCCGGTGGCCACGACGTTGCCCGGCTTGATGTCGCCGTGCACGATGCCCTCCGTGTGCAGGGCGATCAGCGCGTCCGCGATCTGTGCGCCGAGGTGGGCGGCGAGGCGGGGCGGCAGGGACGGGCGGTGGTCCAGGCTGCCGCCGGGGGCGTACTCCATCACCAGGTAGGTGGTGGCCCGGTTGCGTCTGCCGACCCGTACGGCGTCGTGCAGCGTCACCACGTGGGCGTGGCTGAAGCGGGCGAGCACGCGGGCTTCGGCGCGGAGGCGGTCGAAGCCGGCGGGGCTCTCGCCGCCCAGGACCCTTTTCAGGAC
>NZ_JACEGK010000652.1:0-3822 GCF_056859195.1 Streptomyces sp. NH27 | reverse complement strand
GTGGGGATCTATGAGGGGCGAACCCAGTTGCCCGAAGTGCGGTGGCAGGGTCCGTGCGCCCGGACTCTTCGCCGATACCTGGCAGTGCGATGTGCACGGGACCGTGCATCCGCTCCAGCCGGTGGTGCCTCCCAGCGTCGAAGCCCTCGGTGTCGTCGCGAACCGCTCCCAGGTGCCGGTCTGGATGCCCTGGCCGCTGCCGGTCGGCTGGCTCTTCTCCGGCGTGGCCGCCGCCGGTGACGACCGCAGTGGCGGCCGTGCCACCGCGGTGTCCTGCTCCGGGCCGGGACCGCTCGGTGGACCCGGCGAACTCATGCTCGTGGCCGAGGAGTTGGGGGTCGGACTCGGCGCCCGTTTCGCTGGGATCGACGGGCCCGACCCCGGGCCGAACATGTCCGTGGACAAGCCACCGCACGCGAAGGTGCTCGCCGCCGGGCGTCCCACGCCCCTCTGGCACGTCGGGGGCGTCCCCGACGACCGCGTCGTCTTCGCCGGCGAGGCCCGCGGGCTCTGGCTGTGGGCCATCGTCTGGCCCGAGCAGACCGGGCTGCTGATGTACGACGAGCTCGTCCTCACGGATCTGCGGGACGCCGGCGCCGAGGTCGACCTCCTTCCTTGTGGCGCCCTCACCCCCCGCCTTCTCGCGTAGCGGGTGCCCGCCCCCACCGCGGTGCCCCGGCCGCGTAGGCACGGGACCCTGCGGTCCGCGGTGGCTTGTCCCTGAACCGGCGGACCGCACCACCCGGGCGGGTTATCCTGGCGACGGCCACCCATCCCCAGCTACCCCGCGGAGCGAGTCGTGCGTATAGACCTGCACACCCACTCCACGGCTTCCGACGGCACCGACTCGCCGGCCGAGCTGGTGCGGAATGCCGCGGCCGCGGGCCTGGACGTGGTGGCGCTCACGGACCACGACACGGTCGGCGGGTACGCCGAGGCGACCACCGCGCTGGCCGGGCTGGCAGCCTCCCCGCGTCTGACGTTGGTGACCGGCGCCGAGCTGTCCTGCCGGATCGACGGCATCAGCATGCACATGCTGGCGTACCTCTTCGATCCGGCCGAACCCGAGCTGTACCGCGAGCGCGAACTCGTACGGGACGACCGGGTGCCGAGGGCGCGGGGCATGGTCGCCAGGCTTCGCGAGCTGGGCGTGCCGGTCACCTGGGAGCAGGTCGCCAAAATCGCCGGGGACGGCTCGGTGGGCCGTCCGCACATCGCGACCGCGATGGTCGAACTGGGCGTCGTCGACAGCGTCTCGGAAGCGTTCACCGAGCAGTGGCTGGCCAACGACGGCCGCGCGTACGTCCCCAAGCACGAGCTCGACCCGTTCGACGCGGTGCGGCTGGTGAAGGGCGCGGGCGGGGTGACCGTCTTCGCGCACCCGGGGGCGCACAAGCGCGGTGAGACCGTGCCGGACGCGGTGATCGCGGAGTTGTCCGCCGCCGGTCTCGACGGCATCGAAGTGGACCACGTGGACCACGACGACGCGACCAGGGCGCGGCTGCGCGCGTTCGCCGCGGACAACGACCTGCTCGCCACGGGTTCGAGCGACTACCACGGCGACCGCAAGGCGGTCCGGCTCGGCGAGTGCGTCACCGATCCCGAGGTCTACCGGGAGATCGCGCGCCGGGCCACCGGCGCGGTGCCCATCTCGGCGGTCTAGCGGGCCGGACCCTCCGGGGTGCCCCTGTCCCCTGCTCGTTCCGGTTCTCGGTTCGCGGTTCCTTGCGGTCGGCGGTGGCCGGTCGCGTAGTTCTCCGCGCCCCTTCGGGGGCGCTCCAGTACCTTCAGAAAGCTTTACGCATGTTTGACATCACCCTGTTCGGGTCCGTGTTCTTCACCCTGTTCGTGATCATGGACCCGCCCGGGATCACGCCGATCTTCCTCGCGCTGACGTCGGGGCGCGCGACGAAGGTGCAGCGGCGGATGGCGTGGCAGGCCGCGTCCGTGGCGCTCGGGGTGATCGCCGTGTTCGGCCTCTGCGGCCAGCAGATCCTGAACTACCTGCATGTGTCGGTGCCCGCGCTGCGGGTGGCCGGGGGACTGCTGTTGCTGCTGATCGCGCTGGACCTGCTGACGGGGAAGGCGGACGAGCCGACGCAGACGAAGGACGTGAACGTGGCGCTGGTGCCGCTGGGCATGCCGCTGCTGGCCGGGCCGGGGGCGATCGTGACGGTGATCCTCGCGGTGCAGCACGCGAACGGCTTCGGGCAGCAGCTCTCGGTGTGGGTGGCGATCGTGGCGATGCACGCGGTCCTCTGGCTGACCATGCGGTACTCGCTGGCGATCATCCGCCTGATCAAGGAGGGCGGGGTGGTGCTGGTGACCCGGTTGTCGGGGATGCTGCTGTCCGCGATCGCCGTGCAGTCGGTGGTGAACGGCATCTTCGGCTTCGTCCACGGCGAGGGCTGACGCCTCCGGTCCCGGACAGACGAAAGCGCCCCGTACATCCATTCGGTACGGGGCGCCGTTGTGTGGGCCTGCGATCAGTCCGCGGGGCGGATGTAGATGCGCTGGCCGAGAGCGGCGGCCTGCTGCACGATCCTGTCGACAGCGTTGGCGTCCACGACGGTGCTGTCCACGGCCTCGCCGTTGACGTCGTCGAGTCGCATGATCTCAAAGCGCATGGGGCTTCTCCCTTCGTCGCGCGTTACATGTGTGGTCAACGAACACCCCCTTCAAAACATTCCCTAGGCTAATGAAAAACTTTCCTGTCTTAACTGTTTGCCGGCAAGGGAGTCCCTACCGCCCCTCGGTGTCCTTCCAGAAGGCAACCAACGCGGCCGCGGTCTCGGTGGGCCGCTCCGCGTTGGGCGAGTGTCCGGCGTCCTTGATCACGACGCGCCGTGCGCCGAGGTGTACCGCCATCTCGTCCAGCCACGGCACCGGCCAGGCGTAGTCCACCTCGCCGGAGAGTACGAGTTTAGGCAGCGGCAGTGCGGCCAGTTCCGTCACTCGGTCGGTTTCGGACATCAACTGCCGTGCGGTGGCGAGCAGTTGCTCCGGCACGGTGCCCAGCCAGCGGCGGTGCAGGAAGTCCTCCAGCCAGGTCGGGGTGCGTTCCTCCGCGTCCCCGGCGCTGTCCGCCTCCGCCCCGGCGTCCATCGCCCGCATCGCCTGCCAGGCGGACTCCATGTCCATCGTCGGCAGATGGTCGATCAGCAACTGCGTCCGCACCTGCTGGTGCGCCTCGATCGCGGCCGGGCCCGAACTCATCAGTGTCAGCGAGGTGTACGGCGTGGCACGGTCGGTGAGCAGGGCGGCCCGCACGATGTGGCCGCCCAGCGAGTGGCCCAGTACGTGCAGGGGTGCGGCCGCGCCGTACTCCGTGGCCAACGCTGCCGCCTGCGCTCGTACGTCCGCCGCCAACTCGCTCTGGGCGTACGCCTTTTCGTCCCTCGGGCCGGCCGATTCGAACTGCCCGCGGCCGTCCACCGAGACCGTGCGGAAGCCTGCGGCCGTCAACGGCGTCATCAGGTCGAGGAAGTCTTCCTTGCTTCCGGTGAAGCCCGGGACCATCAGGACGTGACCACGCAGTTCGGCCCCCTGCGCGGGGGCGCCGTCCAGCACCGCGAACGGGCCCCTCGGTGTGTCCAACTGGCGGGAGACCACGTTCGTCGGCAGGTCAAGGGCACTCGGTCGGCTCATGTAGCGAGATTACGCGGCCCACATGTCCAAGAGGTTGCGGTTGGTGGCCGCGTGACCCTCCAGGGTGACCTGTGTTGTCGGTTCAGGGACCTTGCTTTGGGTGGGTGGGTGGCTTGTCGCGCAGTTCTCCCCCAGAGCTTCGCCTGGGGGTGCCCCCACGCGCCCCTGTGTACG
>NZ_JACEGK010000651.1:0-3830 GCF_056859195.1 Streptomyces sp. NH27 | reverse complement strand
CCCGCTACGCCGCTCAGGAGCCCGCCGACGAACGAGAGTCGGGCCGCTCCCCCGGTTTCCGGAACCTCCCCGCGATCGTGGCCGCGGCCGCGTCCCTGCGGGCGGTGCGGGCGGAGGCGACGGCCGAGGCGACCCGCCTGTCGGTGCTGGTGGACCGGATCAGGGCGGCGGTGCCGCGACTCGTCCCCGATGTCGAGGTGGTCGGCCACGACCGGCTGCGGCTGCCGCACCTGGTCACCTTCTCCTGCCTGTACGTCGACGGGGAGGCGCTGTTGACCGGTCTGGACCGGGCGGGCTTCTCGGTCTCCTCGGGGTCCTCCTGCACGTCGAGCACCCTGACGCCCAGTCACGTGCTCAAGGCCATGGGGGTGTTGTCGGAGGGGAACGTGCGGGTGTCGCTGCCGACCGGCACCTCCGCGGCGGACGTCGACCGCTTCCTCGACGCGCTGCCCGGGGTGGTGGCGCAGGTGCGCGCGCATCTCGGCGCGCCGACGACCGTACGGGGAGCGGGTGTTGACACCGGAGGGGACGTCAGAAGCGCCGCCGGGAACACCGCCGGAAGTGACGGCGGAAGTGACGCCGCCCCGGGCGCCGAGGGCGGCAGCGAGGGCCTGCTGGTCGACTCGCTCGGCAAGCGCTGCCCGATCCCGGTCATCGAACTCGCCAAGGTGATCGGCGATGTGCCGGTCGGCGGCCTCGTCACGGTGCTGTCCGACGACGAGGCCGCGCGGCTGGACATCCCCGCGTGGTGCGAGATGCGCGCGCAGGAGTACGTCGGCGAGCGCCCCGCCGAGCGCGGCGTCGCCTACGTGGTGCGGCGCCGCGGCTGAGCGGGGACATCCCGTACGTACGGTGGTGCGGGGGTACGGTCAGGCGCCGATGTGCCCGCGCACCTCGTCGGCGGCCGTGTCGCCGTACGCCTTCGCGAAGCGCTCCATGAAGTGGCCGCGGCGCAGTTCGTACTCCTGGGTGCCGAGCGTCTCGATCACCAGGGTGGCGAGCATGCAGCCGACCTGGGCGGCGCGTTCCAGGTCTACGCCCCAGGCCAGGCCGGACAGGAACCCGGCGCGGAAGCCGTCGCCGACGCCGGTCGGGTCGACCTTCGCCTCTTCCTGCGCGCAGCCGACCACGATGTCCGGCCGGCCCTTGCGTTCGATCCGCACGCCCTTGGAGCCGAGCGTGGTCACCCGGTTGTCCACCCGGTCCAGGATCTCCGCGGCGCTCCAGCCGGTCTTGGACTCGATCAGCCCGGCTTCGTACTCGTTGTTGAACAGGTACGCGGCGCCGTCGACCAGGATCCGGATGTCGTCGCCGTTCATCCGGGCGATCTGCTGGGAGAAGTCCGCGGCGAACGGGATGTCCCGGGCCCGGCACTCCTGGGTGTGCCGGATCATCGCCTCGGGGTCGTCGGCGCCGATGGACACCAGGTCCAGGCCGCCGACCCGCTCCGCAACGTGGTGCAGCTCGATCAGCCGCGCCTCGCTCATCGCGCCGGTGTAGAAGGAGCCGATCTGGTTGTGCGCCTCGTCGGTGGTGCAGATGAAGCGGGCGGTGTGCAGCACCTCGGAGATCCGTACCGAGCCGGTGTCCACGCCGTGGCGGTCCAGCCAGGCCCGGTACTCGGCGAAGTCGGCGCCCGCCGCACCGACCAGGATCGGCTTCGTGCCGAGCTGCCCCATGCCGAAGCAGATGTTCGCGGCGACCCCGCCACGCCGCACGTCCAGCGCGTCCACGAGGAACGACAGTGACACCGTGTGGAGTTGGTCCGCGACGAGCTGATCGGCGAACCGGCCGGGGAAGGTCATCAGATGGTCGGTGGCGATGGATCCAGTTACGGCGATGCGCACGACGGCGGCTCCCGGGAAACGGTTTTGGGGTCCCCTAACGCTACAGGTGCCGGGCGCCACGACCCTCCCGGGTAGCCCTGTCCCGCCGCCCCCGGACCACCCGTCAGCAGTGGCTTGTCACCGGCCGCCGGCCCTACGACCGGGCGCGCACGGCGGCCAGGACGACGGGGACCCGAAAACTACCGGTTGGTAGCTCTTTGTCCGCCCCTCGAACGTGCCTAGGGTCGAAGTATGAGTACTCCCCGCACCGCGCCGTACACGGAAAACCCCGAAAGCATGGCGGAACTGCTCGGCGACTGCCACCGCACCGCGGAGCACTGGACCCGCCCGGCCCCGCCGCAGCCGCAGCCCCTGAACGTGCGCCCGCCCGGCATCCACGTCCCGCCGAAGTCCGTCGCCGCCGTGCGGGACATGACGGAGTACGGCGCCTGACCGCGCGCCGCCCGCACCACCCGCGCCACCACCTCACTCGAACGGTGGAACCGCTTCGCGCTCCGCCACGTCCAACGTGCACCTGACGGTCGACAGAGCCGAAGGAGCACCCAGTGAGCAAGGAACGCGACGACGGCGCCGCCGAAGGCCGCACGCACGGCACGCAGGACGCGGAGAGCGCCGAGCACCCGGAGAGCGGTGACCACCCCACCCGTAAACCCCGGTGGGCCATAGCGGCGGTCGCGGCGGCCGTGCTGGTGGCCGGCGGCGGCGGCGCCTGGTGGGCGTCCGCGGCGAGCGGCGGAGGCGGCGGCGGTAGCGACGAGGCGGGCGTCAGCCCGCTTCGGATGGACGCCCCGGTGAACGGCGCCGCCCCGGGCGCCTCGGGACCGACCGACGGCGGCGCGGACTCGTACCACCTGACCGGCAAGCTGCCCCAGGGTCCGCGGAAGGCCGCGGTGTACGACGCGTCCGGCGCCGTGACGACCGCGGACGTGCAGCACCTCGCCGAGCTGCTGGGCGTGCCCGGCGGCGTCCGCACGGAGAACGGCTCGTGGCGGGCGGGCGCCGAAGCAGGGACCGCCAAGCCGTCGCTGCTGGTGAGCAAGGCCGCGCCCGGCACCTGGTCGTACACCTCGGGCGGTGCACCGGCGACGGGCGCGCGGACCGGCGGTTCGGGCACCTCCCCGGTCCCCGCGGCGAAGGCGGCGGCCGTGGCGGCGCCGGTGCTCAAGGGGCTCGGGCTGTCCGGCGCGACGGTGGACGCCTCGACCGCGGTCGGCCCGATCCGTACGGTGAGCGCGGACCCGCGGGTGGGCGGGATGCCCACGCACGGCTGGACCACGTCACTGCAGATCGGCGCGGACGGCCGGATCAGCAACGGCTTCGGCCGGCTGTCGGACCTCGCGAAGGGCGACACGTACCCGCTGGTGAGCGCGGCCACCGCGCTGAAGGAGCTGAACTCGTCCACCACGATCATGCACCCGGGCGCCGTGAACGGCGGGATCGTGCCGTGCCGGGTCCCGATGCCGTCCGCGAAGCCCGGTGCCAAGTCCGGCGCGACGTCGACGAATTCCGGTGCCACCTCCAAGACGCCCTGCGTCCCGGGCAGCGGCAGCCGGCAGCCGACCGAGGTGCGCGGCGCGTCCTTCGGGCTCGCGCTGGAGTACGTGGCGGGCGTCCAGACGCTGGTGCCGGCCTGGCTGTTCGAGACCGCGCCGGCCGGGGCGGCGCACACCTCGGTGGTGACGCAGACCGCGGTCGACCCGCGCTACATCGCCGGCGACCCCGGCAGCGTGGCGACGACCGGGCCGACCTCTCCCCCGCCGCTGAACCCTGGCGGGCCGATCCTGCCGACGGGCCCGGCGAGCCCGCCCAGCGGCCGGACCGTGCACCGCGTGCCGATCGACTCGTACACCTCCGTGGGCCGCACCCTCACACTCCACGACGAGGGCGGGGCGTGCGACACGTACCAGGCGTCGGCGACCGAGAGCGGCGGCCAGGTGACCGTGTCGGTGGTCGCGACACCGAAGCCGGCGCGGACGGTGTGCC
>NZ_JACEGK010000650.1:0-3836 GCF_056859195.1 Streptomyces sp. NH27 | reverse complement strand
CCATACGGGTCAACGACCTGGGGAGTGGAGAGACCGTGATGGCCCGCGCGTCCACCGCCGGAGCTTCGCGGCCCTCTGGTCCAATAGCGCATATGGGGCATCAGGGAAGCAAAGACACACCCATGGAGGCAGTCATGCGGGACGCCGGGCAGGGCGTGCGGGGACGTACGGGCGTACGAAGGTCGGCGCTGGGGATCGGATGCGCGGCGGTCGCGTTCGCGGGAGTGCTGGCCGCACCGGCCGGACCGGCCGGCGCGGTCGGCGGCGCGCCGCACGTGCGCGGCGCGTTGATCCACCCCGAACAGGACTGGATGGGGTCGTCGGTCGCCGCCCACGAGGGCCGGTCCAGCGTCACCACCACCACCGCCGCCGGGACCACGCAGGCCACCCGCACCTTGGGGTTCGACGTCAGCAACTGGCAGGGCAGCATCGACTGGGCGGCCCAGTACCGCAAGGGCGCCCGGTTCGCGTACATCAAGGCGACCGAGGGCACCACGTACAAGGACCCGAAGTTCGACGCGAACTACACCAACTCCTACTACGCGGGCTTCATCCGCGGCGCCTACCACTTCGCCCGCCCGGACAGCTCCGGCGGCAAGGCGCAGGCGGACTACTTCGTGTCGCACGGCGGCGGCTGGTCCAAGGACGGCAAGACGCTGCCGCCGGCGCTGGACATCGAGTACCCGTCCGGCGCCGCCTGCTACGGCCTGAGCAAGAACGCGATGGTCAGCTGGATCAAGGCGTTCATCGACGAGGTGCACGCGAAGACGACCCGCTGGGCGACCATCTACTCCACCACCGACTGGTGGACCCGCTGCACCGGCAACACCCCGATCTTCGCCGCCAACGACCCGCTGTTCGTGGCGCGTTACGCCTCCAGCGTCGGCAAGCTGCCGGCCGGCTGGCCGTTCTACAGCTTCTGGCAGCACGCCGACTCCGGCACGTTCCCCGGCGACCAGGACTACTTCAACGGCCCCGTCAGCGGCCTGCGCAACCTCGCCAACAACACCTGACCTTCGGCGGGCGCGGCAGGAAGCCGCTGGTGCGGGCGGCGTACGCGGCGTAGCCGGGCCGGCCGGCCAACTGCCGCTCCCGGCCAACTACCTTTCCAGCAACCGCTTCCCGCTGCCGAAGACCAGCAGACCGGTCATCAGCAGCGGGGCCGGCGCCGCCACCGCGGCGGCCTGCGGACTCGCGCCCGCCCTCGCGTACCGGCCCCCACCGCACCAGGCAGTCGCCGAAGCGGTGGGGGCCGGTCCATGCCCACCGGCCGCGGTCCGTGATCGCGCCGAGGTGCGCGCCGCGAAACGCCGCGATACACCGCCGTACGTCGTCGCCTCGCTGCCGCGCCCTCCGCGCCTCGCCCGTTCCGCGTCGGCCCCGTTCCCCGCCGACCCCCGCCACAAGGGATGCGGCGCCGCGGCCGAAAAGGATTGGTGGAGGTGCCGGCCGGTCGCGCGGGGCGGGGGCGGCGGCGCGGGTCCGGATGGGGCGATCGCCCGGTTCCGACCGGATATGGGCCGCCGATGATCGTCGGTTTTCGGTAAAGCGGCACCGCTGAGCGCCATACGGTATTCCCACAACGCTCACGTGGCGTGCACACTACAGCCCGGGTGTGGGTCGTGAACGAGCGTGCGGTACAAGGCCCGTGCCTGTCGTTGCCCTCTCACGGACCATCACGTTGGAGTCGTCATCACCCACATACACACACCCCGGAGCGGCGCAGGCCGCACCGGAGTGGTAGCGGCCGCCTCGCTGGCCCTGCTCTCCGGGTCGCTGCTGCTGGCGGCCACGCCTTCACAGGCGTCGGCGCCGGCCGCGTCCGCCAAGACCATCACCGGCTCCCACCCGGCGTGGGCCACCGCGTCCGCGGACGCCGGTTCGGTGTCGTCCTCCGCCGAGATCACCGGCACCGTGTACCTCGCCGGCCAGGACCCGGCCGGGCTCACCTCGTACGCGACGGCCGTCTCGGACCCGAGCAACGCCGGTTACGGCAAGTTCCTCAGCCCGGCGCAGTACCAGGCCCGGTTCGGGGCCACCAAGGCGCAGATCGCCGCCGTGCAGAAGTGGGCCGAGGACTCCGGCCTGAAGGTGCTGGGCACCACCTCGCACGCGATCACCGTCAAGGGCACCAACTCGGCCATCACCAAGGCGTTCGGCACCGGCGAGCGCCAGTACAAGGTGTCCGGCGAGCTGCGGCACGCGCCGGCCCGTGACCTGAAGGTGCCGGCCTCCGTCTCCAGCGCGATCCTCGGCGTCGACGGCCTCTCCTCGGCCGGCAGCAACATGGTGCGCCCGGACTCGCACAAGGTCACGGCGGACTCCGCCGGCTCCGCGAAGGGCGCCAGGACGGACAAGGCCGACAAGGGCCTGCCCACCACGCCGACCTGCTCGGCGTACTGGGGCCAGAAGACCGCCAAGGGCGCGCCGGCCGGCTTCACCAAGAAGGACGTGGCGTTCGACCAGTGCTCGCTGTACCCCTCGCAGATCCGCAAGGCGTACGGCATCACCTCCACCGGGCTGACCGGTAAGGGCGCGACGATCGCGATCGTGGACGCCTACGCCAGCTCCACCATGGAGGCCGACGCCAACCAGTACGCCACCAACCACGGCGACAAGGCGTTCAAGAAGGGCCAGTACACCGAGTACGTGGACCCTTCGCAGTGGCGGGACGAGGACCTGTGCGGCGGCGCCGACGGCTGGGTGGGTGAGGAGTCGCTGGACGTCGAGATGGCGCACGGCCTCGCCCCTGACGCCAACGTGGTCTACGTCGGTGCGAACTCCTGCAACGACGACGACCTGCTGGCCGCGATCACCAAGATCGTGGACAACCACCTCGCCGATGTCGTCTCCAACTCGTGGGGCGAGATCATGCACACCACGGACAACGCGGACGTCACCGCGTCGGAGATCTCTGCGTACGAGCAGATCTTCCAGCAGGCCGCGATCGAGGGCATCAGCGTCGGCTTCTCGGCCGGTGACTGCGGTGACAGCAGCCCGCTGGCGGCGGCCACCGGTGCCAACTGCCAGACCGACACCGCCCGCGCGCAGGCCAACTGGCCCGACTCCGACCCGTGGGTGACCTCGGTCGGCGGCACCGCGCTCGCGCTCTCCGACGAGAGCGGCAAGTACGGCTTCGAGACCGACATGGGCACCACCCGCTCCACTCTGTCGGCCGACGGCAAGAGCTGGACCCCGGCCCCGGCCGCGACTCCGTTCTACTTCGGCGGTGGCGGCGGCACCAGCGAGGACTTCGCGCAGCCGGGCTACCAGCACGGCGTGGTCCCGGACATGCTGTCGCACACCCTGATGACCGGTCAGAAGGTGCCCGCCGCCAAGCGGGTCACCCCGGACATCTCGATGGTCGGTGACCTGTACACCTCGGTGCTCGTCGGCATCTCCGACGGCGCCGCGTACAGCGAGGGCGGCTACGGCGGCACCAGCGTCTCCTCGCCCGAGTTCGCGGCGGTGCAGGCCGACGCGATCCAGGGCGGCCACCACGCGATCGGCTTCGCCAACCCGGCGATCTACGCCCGCTCGCACCTGACCACCGACGTGGTGGACAAGCAGGCCCAGCACACGAGCACCCCGCTGAGCAGCGTCTACGACGCCGGCGTGGTCAACGGCAACCTGCTGGTCCGGCTGATCGGCTTCGGCCAGGACACCTCGCTCAACGCGGTGCGCGGCTACGACAACGCCACGGGCGTCGGTTCGCCGAACGCGCAGTACCTGAAGTCGTACCGCTTCTGAGGACGGCGGCGGCCGGCTGACGGCAACGCCACCTCACGGCAGCGCGGTTCGACCGGGCGGGCCCCGGTGGAGGACGACTCCTCCAG
>NZ_JACEGK010000649.1:0-3858 GCF_056859195.1 Streptomyces sp. NH27 | reverse complement strand
AAGCAGACCCGCGCCGCCGTGAACCACTGAGTCGGGCCCGATCAGGGCCCTGAGCGGGCCTTGGTCAGCCCGCCAGGATGGCCCGGGCCAGCCGTGCGGTCTCGGACGGCGTCTTGCCGACCTTGACGCCCGCGGCCTCCAGGGCCTCCTTCTTCGCCTGCGCGGTGCCGGAGGAACCGGAGACGATGGCGCCGGCGTGGCCCATGGTCTTGCCCTCGGGCGCGGTGAAGCCCGCGACGTAGCCGACGACCGGCTTCGTCACGTTCTTCTCGATGAAGGCCGCGGCCCGCTCCTCGGCGTCGCCGCCGATCTCACCGATCATCACGATCAGGTCGGTGTCGGGGTCGGCCTCGAACGCGGCGAGCGCGTCGATGTGCGTGGTGCCGATGATCGGGTCGCCGCCGATGCCGACCGCGGACGAGAAGCCGATGTCGCGCAGCTCGTACATCATCTGGTAGGTCAGCGTGCCCGACTTGGAGACCAGGCCGATCCGGCCCGGCTTGGTGATGTCGCCGGGGATGATGCCCGCGTTCGACTGACCGGGGGTGATCAGGCCGGGGCAGTTCGGGCCGATGATCCGGGTCTTGTTGCCCTTCGACTGGGCGAGCGCCCAGAACGCGGCGGTGTCGTGGACGGCGACGCCCTCGGTGATCACGACCGCGAGCGGGATCTCGGCCTCGATCGCCTCGACGACCGCGCTCTTGGTGAACTTCTCCGGTACGAAGATCACGGTGACGTCCGCGCCGGTGGCCTCCATGGCCTCCTTGACGGTGCCGAAGACCGGGACGTCACCCTGCTCGAAGGTGACGGTGGTGCCGGCCTTGCGCGGGTTGACGCCGCCGACGATGTTGGTGCCGTCGGCCAGCATCAGGGTGGTGTGCTTCATGCCGGTCGCGCCGGTCATGCCCTGGACGATGACCTTGCTGTCCTTGGTCAGGAAGATAGCCATGGTGTCTTGAGTCCTCTTCCCTTACTTCGCAGCCAGCTCGGCGGCCTTGTCGGCCGCGCCGTCCATGGTGTCGACGCGCTGTACCAGCGGGTGGTTGGCGTCCGAGAGGATCTTGCGACCCAGCTCCGCGTTGTTGCCGTCCAGGCGGACCACCAGCGGCTTGGTGACGTCCTCGCCCTTCGAGGCGAGCAGCGCCAGGGCCTGCACGATGCCGTTGGCGACCTCGTCGCAGGCGGTGATGCCGCCGAAGACGTTGACGAAGACGGACTTGACGTCCGGGTCGCCGAGGATGATCTCCAGGCCGTTCGCCATCACCTCGGCGGACGCGCCACCGCCGATGTCGAGGAAGTTGGCGGGCTTCACGCCGCCGTGCGCCTCACCGGCGTAGGCGACGACGTCCAGGGTGGACATGACCAGGCCCGCGCCGTTGCCGATGATGCCGACCTGGCCCTCGAGCTTGACGTAGTTCAGGCCCTTGGCCTTGGCGGCGGCCTCCAGCGGGTTGGCGGCGGCCTTGTCCTCCAGCGCCTCGTGCTCCGGCTGCCGGAAGGCGGCGTTCTCGTCGAGCGAGACCTTGCCGTCGAGCGCGACGATCCGGCCCTCGCCGGTCTTCACCAGCGGGTTGACCTCGACCAGCAGGGCGTCTTCCTTGACGAAGACGGTCCACAGCTGCTGGAGCACGTCCGCGACCTGGTCGGCGATCTCGGCCGGGAACTTCGCGGCGGCCACGATCTCGGCGGCCTTCTCCGGGGTCACACCCTCCAGCGCGTCCACCGGGACCTTCGCCAGCGCGTCGGGGTTCTCCTCGGCGACGACCTCGATCTCGACGCCGCCCTCGACGGAGGCCATCGCGAGGAAGGTGCGGTTGGTACGGTCCAGCAGGAACGAGACGTAATACTCGTCCTTGATGTCCGCCGTCTGGGCGAGCATGACCTTGTGGACCGTGTGGCCCTTGATGTCCATCCCGAGGATCGCGTCGGCCTTCGCCACCGCGTCGGCCGGGTCGGCGGCCAGCTTCACACCGCCGGCCTTGCCGCGGCCTCCCACCTTGACTTGTGCCTTGACGACCGCCCGGCCGCCCAGCCGCTCCGTCACCTCGCGCGCCGCCTCAGGCGTGTCGATGACTTCACCGGCCAGCACCGGTACACCGTGCTTGGCGAAGAGGTCCCTCGCCTGGTACTCGAACAGGTCCACGCGCGTCCGTCTCCCTTATGGTCTTCTGGATTCCTCGGGCATGGCCCGGAATTCAGCGTCTCGCAGGCGGCTGCCGCCGGAAGTACAGCGCCGCCTGATCGGCTGGGCGTGCCGCTACGGGCAGGGCGACTGTGCACAGTCACAAGGGAAGCGCACACGGTGACCGAGTACGCGGCATGTCCGTCTTGCAGGTTATCGCCGTGGGCCGTGACGTCCTAAATCGTGCCTCACATGGAGGCGGTGAGAACGGTCACAACCTCCTGCGGAGTGGCCCCGCCACACGGACCGGGGTACCCCCCGGCGCCCCCTTTTCTTGTGCGGCTCCCTCCGATTTTGTGCGGCTCCCTCCGACAGAACCGGGCGGCCCGGGGGGTCAGGCTTCAGGTATGGGGAGGGGGCGCTTCTCGATCGCGGCGGCCATGACCTCCGGGAAGAGGTCGGGAGTGCAGGCGAACGCCGGCGCGCCCAGGGCGGCGAGCGCGGCGGCGTGCTCCCGGTCATACGCCGGTGCGCCCTCGTCGGACAGTGCGAGCAGCGCCACGAACTGCACGCCGGACGCCTTCATCGCCGCCACCCGCCGGAGCATCTCGTCGCGGATGCCGCCCTCGTACAGGTCGCTGATCAGCACCACGACGGTCTCGGCGGGCCGGGTGATCAGCGACTGGCAGTACGCCAGCGCGCGGTTGATGTCGGTGCCGCCGCCGAGTTGGGTGCCGAAGAGGACGTCCACCGGGTCGTCGAGCTCGTCGGTGAGGTCGACCACGGCCGTGTCGAAGACCACGAGCTTGGTGTCGATGGACCGCATGGACGCGAGCACGGCACCGAAGACGGAGGCGAAGACGACGGACGCGGCCATCGAGCCGGACTGGTCGATGCACAGCACGACGTCCTTCTTCACCGCCTGGTCCGCCCGGCCGTAACCGACCAGCCGCTCGGGCACGATGGTGCCGTGCTCGGGCAGGTAGTGCTTGAGGTTGGCCCGGATGGTGCGGTCCCAGTCGATGTCGCGGTGCCGCGGCCGATAGGTCTTCGCCGAACGGTCCAGCGCGCCGGTCAGCGTCGCCCGGGTCCTGGTCGCGAGCCGCTTCTCCAGGTCCGCCACCACCTTGTGCACCACCGCCCGGGCGGTGGCCTTGGTGGTCTCCGGCATCGCCCGGTTCAGCGACAGCAGGGTGCCCACCAGGTGCACGTCCGCCTCGACCGCCTCCAGCATCTCCGGCTCCAGCAGCAGTGCGGACAGGCCGAGCCGGTCGATCGCGTCGCGCTGCATCACCGACACGACGGAACTCGGGAAGTACGTGCGGATGTCACCCAACCAACGGGCCACCCGCGGCGCCGAACCGCCCAGCCCCGCGGACCGCTCCGCGCCCTCGGCCTCCCCCTGGCCGGACCGGCCACCGTAGAGCGCGCCGAGCGTACGGTCCATCGCCGCGTCCCGCCCGCTCAACTCGCAGCCGGTCCCCTCGGCGGCGCCTCCACCGAGGACGAGCCGCCAGCGCCGCAGCCGTTCGTCGGCGTCGGAGGCGTACGGGGTAGAGGCATACGGGGTACCGGAGTTGGAGTCCGTACTGGTGTCGGGGCCGGGGCTGGGGCTGGAGTTGGGGCTGGTGCCGGAGTTGGGGTTGGGGTTGGTGCCGGGGCCGGTCGTGTGCGGCGGGTGTGTCATGCGTGTGCTCCCCCTCGGTCGTCCGGCTCCGCCGGGTCCTCGTCGTCCT
>NZ_JACEGK010000648.1:0-3889 GCF_056859195.1 Streptomyces sp. NH27 | reverse complement strand
GCCCGTCCCCGCCCGCTCCGCGTCGCCGCTACTTCCCGTATGGGAGGTATTGCGCCTGGGCCGGGCGGTCCCAGTCCGACGGGAGCAGGCATCCGCTCCACGCGTCCCGCCGGGTGTCCTCGCGTACGACCCGCGACCGTACGGTGCCCTCCATGACGAAGCCGAGCTTCAGGGCGACCGCGCGGGAGGCTTCGTTGCCGGCCTCCGCGTACCACTCGAGGCGCTCGACACCCAGGGCGTCGAAGGCCCAGGTACATACCGCTTGGGCCGCCTCCACGGTGTAGCCCCTGCCGCGCTGGTGCTTCGCCGTCCAGTAGCCCAGTTCGGCCTGGCGCTGTGGGGCGGCCAGGTGCTGGAGGCGGACCAGGCCCATGGAGCTGACCAGGGCGCCGTCGTCGCGGGTGAAGATGCCGAAGTTGTACATGGTGTCGTCGCGCCAGCCGTCCGCGCAGACGATGTTGATGAAGTGGTCGGCGCGCTCGCGTGGGTACGGCGACGGAACGGATGTCCAGCGCGAGATCTCAGGGTCCTGACAGGCGGCGTACAGGGCGTCGCCGTCACGCGGTTCCAGGGCACGCAGGAGGAGGCGCTTTGTGGTGAGAACAGGTGTTTCCATGGCGGGTGCGCACCTTTCCGGCAGGGTGCCGGGCACCCCGTGGTGGCCGCATATCGGGCGGCGAGAGGACTGCGGCCGAGTATCCCGGACGTCTGTGGGCGGGGGAAAACCGTTTTGCCGCTGCCGGGCCTCCCGGCCCGCTGGTGTCCTCGCTTACGATGGCCGTTGCAGCAGGGCCAGGCAGACAGGACCCGCGCTGTGCCCCGCGCGGGAATTCGCGCCAGGCCCGACCGGCAAGGAGTCAGCCTACGTGTCCGTCATCAGCAAGATCATGCGTGCAGGTGAAGGCAAGATCCTGCGCAAGCTGCACCGCATCGCGGACCAGGTCAATTCCGTCGAAGAGGACTTCGTCGAGCTCACGGACGCCGAGTTGCGGGCACTCACCGACGAATTCAAGCAGCGCTACGAAGACGGGGAGTCGCTGGACGACCTGATGCCCGAGGCGTTCGCCGCGGTCCGCGAGGCGGCCAAGCGCGTACTCGGCCAGCGCCACTACGACGTGCAGATCATGGGCGGCGCGGCCCTGCACCTCGGCTATGTCGCCGAGATGCGCACCGGCGAGGGCAAGACCCTGGTCGGCACCCTTCCCACGTACCTCAACGCGATCTCCGGCAAGGGCGTTCACCTGATCACGGTCAACGACTACCTCGCCGAGCGCGACTCGGAGTGGATGGGCCGGGTGCACAAGTTCCTTGGCATGAGCGTCGGCTGCATTCTGGCGAACATGACGCCGGCCGAGCGCCGCGAGCAGTACAGCTGCGATATCACCTACGGCACCAACAACGAGTTCGGCTTCGACTACCTGCGCGACAACATGGCGTGGTCGAAGGACGAGCTGGTCCAGCGCGGCCACAACTTCGCGGTCGTCGACGAGGTCGACTCGATCCTGGTGGACGAGGCGCGTACCCCGCTGATCATCTCCGGCCCGGCCGACCAGGCCACGAAGTGGTACAGCGACTTCGCCCGCCTGGTGAAGCGGCTCAACCGTGGCGAGGCCGGCAGCCTCGGCAAGGAGGAGACCGGCGACTACGACGTGGACGAGAAGAAGCGCACCGTCGCCATCCACGAGTCCGGCGTCAGCAAGGTCGAGGACTGGCTGGGCATCGACAACCTGTACGAGTCGGTGAACACCCCGCTCGTCGGTTATCTGAACAACGCCATCAAGGCCAAGGAGCTCTACAAGAACGACAAGGACTACGTCGTCATCGACGGTGAGGTCATGATCGTCGACGAGCACACCGGCCGTATCCTCGCCGGCCGCCGCTACAACGAGGGCATGCACCAGGCGATCGAGGCGAAGGAAGGGGTGGACATCAAGGACGAGAACCAGACGCTCGCCACGATCACCCTGCAGAACTTCTTCCGCCTGTACGACAAGCTGAGCGGCATGACCGGTACGGCGATGACCGAGGCCGCCGAGTTCCACCAGATCTACAAGCTGGGCGTCGTGCCGATCCCGACCAACCGCCCGATGCAGCGGATGGACAAGCCCGACCTGATCTACCGCACGGAGGAGGCGAAGTTCGCCGCCGTCGTGGAGGACATCGTCGAGAAGCACGAGAAGGGTCAGCCGGTCCTGGTCGGCACCGTCTCCGTCGAGAAGTCCGAGTACCTGTCCGCGCAGCTGTCCAAGCGTGGCATCCCGCACGAGGTGCTCAACGCCAAGCAGCACGACCGTGAGGCGACCATCGTCGCCCAGGCCGGGCGCAAGGGCGCGGTCACCGTCGCCACCAACATGGCCGGTCGCGGTACCGACATCAAGCTCGGCGGTAACCCCGACGACCTCGCCGAGGCGGAGCTGCGCCAGCGCGGCCTGGACCCGGTCGAGCACGTCGAGGAGTGGGCCGCGGCCCTGCCGGAGGCGCTGGAGCGCGCCGAGGAGGCGGTCAAGGCCGAGTTCGAGGAGGTCAAGGACCTCGGCGGGCTGTACGTCCTGGGCACCGAGCGGCACGAGTCGCGCCGGATCGACAACCAGCTCCGTGGCCGCTCCGGCCGCCAGGGCGACCCGGGCGAGTCCCGCTTCTACCTCTCCCTCGGCGACGACCTGATGCGGCTGTTCAAGGCGCAGATGGTCGAGCGCGTGATGTCCATGGCCAACGTGCCCGACGACGTGCCGATCGAGAACAAGATGGTCACCCGGGCCATCGCGTCCGCCCAGTCGCAGGTCGAGCAGCAGAACTTCGAGATCCGTAAGAACGTCCTCAAGTACGACGAAGTGCTCAACCGCCAGCGTGAGGTGATCTACGGCGAGCGCCGCCGCGTCCTGGAGGGCGAGGACCTCCAGGAGCAGGTGCAGCACTTCATGGACGACACCATCGACGCGTACATCGACGCCGAGACGCGCGAGGGCTTCGCCGAGGACTGGGACCTGGACCGGCTGTGGGGTGCCTTCAAGCAGCTCTACCCGGCGAAGGTCACCGTCGACGAGCTGGAGGAGGCGGCCGGCGACCGCGCGGGTATCACCGCCGAGTTCATCGCCGAGTCGGTCAAGGACGACATCCACGAGCAGTACGCCGAGCGGGAGAAGCAGCTCACCGAGGACATCATGCGTGAGCTGGAGCGGCGCGTGGTGCTGTCGGTGCTCGACCGCAAGTGGCGTGAGCACCTCTACGAGATGGACTACCTCCAGGAGGGCATCGGGCTGCGCGCCATGGCGCAGCGCGACCCGCTGGTGGAGTACCAGCGTGAGGGCTTCGACATGTTCACCGCCATGATGGACGGCATCAAGGAGGAGTCCGTCGGCTACCTGTTCAACCTGGAGGTCCAGGTGGAGCAGCAGGTCGAGGAGGTGCCGGTGACGGACGAGGTGCAGGACGCGCCGCCGTCGCTGGTCAAGCAGCCCGAGATCCGCGCGAAGGGCCTGGAAGCGCCCAAGCGGGCGGACCGGCTGCACTTCTCCGCGCCGTCGGTCGACGGTGAGGGCGGCGTCGTGGAGGGCGAGTTCGAGGAGGCGGGCGTCTCCGGGGGTTCGTCCGGTGCCGGCGACGAAGAGTCCGGTACGACCCGCGCGGAGCGCCGCAAGGCCGCCAAGGGCGGTCGCCGCCGCAAGAAGTAGGCGCTGCAGGAAGTAGCGCCGCGGGAAGCGGCGTCGTGGTACCACCGGCTCGGGGCCGGGCCGATGCGGCCCGGCCCCGAGCCGTTCGCCTCCATCGCCTGCACCCGCATGTTGCGGTGCGGGTGGGCTCATTGCGCGGCCACGTCGGTGCAGTGCCAGCGGGCGCGGCCGTAGCCGGGGCCGGAGTCGGCGTTCCCGGGTTCGAGACGGAAGGCGAT
>NZ_JACEGK010000647.1:0-3900 GCF_056859195.1 Streptomyces sp. NH27 | reverse complement strand
GCCTGGGGCGAGGGGGTGGTGGGCGCAGGGGACGCGTCGTTGCGGCAGGAGTTGCCGAACGCCGGGTTCAGCAGCCCGGCCGCGTCCACGGTGTTGCCGCACGCGTTGATGGGCGCGTGCACCGGGACGTCCACCGAGTTGCCCGACAGGATGCCGGGCGAACCGGCCGCGGTGCTGTCGCCGCCGGAATCGGCCTGGGCAACACCTCCCGTCACGGCCAGGACACTGCCCGCGGCAGCAACGGTGAGCAGGCTCCGGCTCAGGATCTGTCGCATCGACTCTTCTTTCCACATTGCTACTTCAGAGGCGCGCGGCTCTTCCGCGGCCCCGACAGACGCCCCGGAGCGGTCATCCGTGCTGCACTCCGGGGCGGTACCTGATCAGGGCGCTGTCACGGCCTGTCAGGCAGACGTCAGTGGCTGTCGGCGTTGACGCAGGTGTTGCCGAACGAGGGGTTCAGCAGCGCGATCACGTTGACGGTGTTGCCGCACAGGTTGACCGGCACGTGCACCGGGATCTGGACGACGTTGCCCGACAGCACGCCCGGCGAACCGGCGGCGACGGCGCCGGCGCCGGAGCTGGCGAACGCGGGGACAGCGGCACCGGCTGCCATCAGGGTGCCGGCGGCGACCGCTGCGACCTTCGAGTACTTCACGGTGAACTCCTTTTCCGGAAACGGCGTTGCATCGCCACGGCCTTCGTGACGGCCCGCCGGGCAATTCCACGCCCGAGCACACCGCTGCCGACCGGTCCAACGACCATCCCGGTGCCGAGGAAACTCCCGAATGGCTACCGGGACACACTATCCACTCGAATGGACGGTGGAACTCGCAAAAATCCCGGAAAATCCGCGCCGAACGAAGTCCGCACAGCCGCACGGACTTCCGCACGGCCGAACGGATTCACGTACGGCCGCACGGACTTCCGCACGGCGACGGCCCCGGTCCACCCGACGGGGGACATCGGGAGCCGGGGCCGTACGAAATCGAACGAGGCCGGGCAGCGCCGGCCGACGGCGAAGTCGCGTCGATCAGTGGTTGGCCGCGCCGTTGCCGGACAGGATCGGCAGGCCGTCGAGGATGTGCGACAGCGGCTCGTCGCCCTGCGACTGGGTGGAGTTCTCGGTGCACTGCTGGTTCTGCGGCGACGTCAGCACGTTGAGGTCCTGGATGCTGATCGGCACGACGCCGACGAGCGAGCCGAGGTTCGCCTTGGCCGGCAGGGCGATGCAGGGCTTGTTGAGCGAGCCCTGGATCAGCGCGAACGACGGGCTCATCACACCGCTGGTGTAGGTGTTGCCGTAGTTCTGCTCGGAGCCGTTGCCGTTGGCGGTGGTGGTGCCGTGGTCGTCGCCGATGGCCATCGCGCCGGGGGCGACCGTCGCGGAGACACCCGCGATGGAGGCCGCGACGGCGGCCGTGGCGAGGATCTTCTTGATCACGATAGGTCCTTCTGGGAAGAGGGCGGCCCCGGTACCAGGGCCGGTCTGATCAACAGCGCAACAGCCGATTGGTAATGAACCTTCACCCGAACGGATAACCCCCGGTCACCATGCGGGACGCATTCCCCCACAAGAGTGATTGTCGATCCTCGATGCTGACACCTCGTCAAGCGGGCGAAATCCGATGGTCATAAGAAACGGCCAGCTCAGAGCGACTGTCGTCGGCGCCGCGCGTCCTGCGCGAGTTACCCGGGGTCGTCTGCGACCGTGCTGTGAGAATTCATAGGGATTACCCGACAGGCACCGTATTCGTTGAGTACACGCGGCCCGTTGATCAAGGTTGGTCCAGCGCTCCGGGCGATCCGCCGGAGCCGATCGCCGGGCCGCGGTACCGACCGGACTTCGGACTTCGCCGGGTCCCGGAGAGAGGGAACGGCGCGCGATGCCGCAAGACCATGACGACCAGGCCCCGTTGACGACGGGGACCGCAGCGGCCGGCGAAGCCCGGCTCGACGGGCTGACGGTGCTGCACGTCGCGCAGCCGGTGGACGGCGGGGTGGCCCGTGTCGTCGCCGGCCTGGTGCGCGCGCAAGTGGCCCGGGGCGCACGGATCGTGGTGGCCTGCCCGCCGGGCGGCGACCTCGGACCGGCCGCGGCCGACGCCGGCGCCGAGGTGGTGCCCTGGCCCGCCCGCCGCTCGCCCGGCCCCTGGCTGCCCGCCGAGGTACGGTCCGTCGCCCGGGTGATCCGCGCGGTCGGCCCCGACCTGCTGCACCTGCACAGTTCCAAGGCGGGACTCGCCGGCCGGCTGGCCGCCCGGGGCCGCGTCCCCACCGTCTTCCAGCCGCACGCCTGGTCCTACGACGCGGTGTCCGGCCCGACCGCCTGGGCGGTGCTGCGCTGGGAGCGCGCCGCCACCCGCTGGACGCACCGCGTGCTGTGCGTCAGCGCCGCCGAACGCGACTCGGGGACCCGGCACGGCGTGCGCGCCGCGTGGGCGGTCGTGCCCAACGGCATCGACACCGAGCACTTCCGCCCGCCGCTGCGCCGCGCCTCCGCGCGGGAAGCACTCGCGCGGGAGGCGCTGCCCACGCTCGCGGACCTCGACGCCGACGCGCCCGTGGTGGTCTGCGTCGGGCGACTGTGCCCGCAAAAGGGGCAGGACGTCCTGCTGCGGGCCTGGCCCGAGGTGACCGAACGACTGCCCGCCGCACGGCTGGTGCTGGTCGGCGACGGCCCGGACCGGCAGCAACTACAGCGCGACGCGCCTGCGGGCGTGCTCTTCGCCGGGACCGCGGCCGACACGTTGCCCTGGTACCAGGCCGCCGACGTCGTGGTGCAGCCCTCCCGCTGGGAGGGGATGGCGCTCGCGCCCCTGGAGGCGATGGCGTGCGCACGGCCCGTGGTGGCCACCGATGTCGACGGCGCCCGGGAGAGCGTGCCGGCCGCCGACACCGATCTGTGCGTCGTGCCGCCGGGCGAACCGGCGGCGCTCGCGGCCGCGTTGCTGCGGCTGCTCACCGACCCGGCGACCCGTGCCGCCGCCGGCCTGCGCGCCCTCGCCCACGTCCGCGCGCACCACGACGTACGCGGCGCCGCGGCGGCCGTCGGCGCGCTCTACACGGCCCTCGCGCCGCACCCGGCGCGTCCCGCGGCGGCGCAGCCTGCCACCCACCCGGACCGCGAGGTCGAGGTGCCCGCCCGGTGAACCGCGTGAACCGTCCCTCGACCCCGGACCACTCCGCCGCCCGCGACGTCGCCGCCCCGCCGCCCTGGCCCGAGACCGGCCTGCCGCCGTACGGGGACGCGGCCTATGGCGACGCCGCGTACGGCGACGCGGCATACGGCGGGAGCTACGGTGCCGCGACCGGACCCGGCACCCCCTTCGCCGATTTCGCTCCCTCCACCGCACCGGCCACTGCACCGGCCACCGCACCGGCCCGGCCCGGGCACGGCCTCGCGGCGGCCCGGACGGCGACGGACCCGGGCCGGCGGCAGGCCGCGGTAGCACCGGACCGCGCCGCCGACGCCGACCTGCGGGTGGTCGTGCCCCAGCCGCAGGCCCGGCCCGCGGCAGGCGGGCGGCCCGCACCCGGCGCGCTCCCCGGGCAGCACCCCGCGGCCACCGAGCGCGGCAAGCGCGCGGCCGAACCGGCCTCGCCCGTAGGGTCGTCGAGCGCCGAGCGGCTACTGTCGCCCGGCGGTGTGCTCGCCGCGGCGGACTGCCTGGCCGGGCTGGTCGGGTTGTGCGCGGTCGGCCCCGTCGGCGCGCCCGTGCTGCCGGCCGTGCTGCTGTGCGTACTACTGGCCGCCCACCGAAGAGCCGGCCTCTACCGGCCCCGGCTCGCACCCGCCGCGCTGGACGAGGTGCCCGCCATCGCGCTGGGCTCGGTGCTCGCCTGGGGGCTGGCCGCCGCCGCGACCGCCGCCACCAAGCCGCACGGCGCGCTGAACTGGCC
>NZ_JACEGK010000646.1:0-3910 GCF_056859195.1 Streptomyces sp. NH27 | reverse complement strand
ACCCGGGCCCGTGCGTGGACAAGGGTCCGGGCAGGACAGAATGACCCCATGACGGACGCTCTCGCAGACCCGCATTACCGCCCGCACGTGCCCGCCGGACCCGACGACGGGCCCCGGGACATCGTGATCCTCGGCTCGACCGGGTCGATCGGCACCCAGGCGATCGACGTGGTGCTGCGCAATCCCGACCGGTTCCGGGTGGTCGCGTTGTCGGCCGCGGGCGGCCGGGTCGCCCTACTGGCCGAGCAGGCGCACCAGTTGGACGTGCGCACCGTCGCCGTCGCCGACGAGAAGGCGGTACCCGCGCTGCGCGAGGCGCTGGCCGAGCGGTACGGCAGCCGGCCGTTGCCGGAGATCCTCGCCGGGCCGCAGGCCGCCACCGAGGCCGCGGGTCTGGAGTGCCACTCCGTGCTGAACGGCATCACCGGCTCCATCGGCCTGCGTCCCACGCTCGCCGCCCTGGCCGCCGACCGGGTGCTGATTCTCGCCAACAAGGAGTCGCTGATCGTCGGCGGCCCGCTGGTGAAGGCCCTCGCCCGGCCCGGCCAGGTGGTGCCCGTCGACTCCGAGCACTCCGCACTGTTCCAGGCGCTGCTGGGCGGCACCCGCGCCGAGGTCCGCAAGCTGGTCGTCACCGCCTCCGGCGGGCCGTTCCGCGGCCGCACCCGCGCCGAACTGGCGGGCGTCACCGTCGAACAGGCCATGGCCCACCCGACCTGGGACATGGGGCCGGTGGTGACGATCAACTCCGCGACCCTGGTCAACAAGGGTCTGGAGGTCATCGAGGCGCACCTGCTCTTCGACGTCCCGTTCGACCGGATCGAGGTCGTCGTCCACCCGCAGTCGTACATTCACTCGATGGTGGAGTTCGCCGACGGCTCCACGCTCGCGCAGGCCAGCCCGCCCGACATGCGGATGCCGATCGCGCTGGGCCTGGGCTGGCCGCACCGGGTGCCGGACGCCGCGCCGGGCGTGGACTGGACGAAGGCAGCCACCTGGGAGTTCTTCCCGCTCGACAACGACGCGTTCCCATCCGTCGCACTGGCCCGACATGTCGGTAGCCTCGGAGGAACCGCGCCCGCCGTGTTCAACGCCGCCAACGAGGAATGCGTCGAAGCCTTCCGCACCGGTCGGTTGCCGTTCACCGGGATCGTGGACACCGTCGCCCGGGTCGTCGAGGAGCACGGCACGCCGGCATCGGGAACTCGACTGACCGTCGAGGACGTCCTCGAAGCGGAGACCTGGGCGCGGGCCCGGGCCGGGGAACTGGCGCAAGCAACGGAGGCAGCAGGCGTATGACGGCTCTCATGACGGTCCTCGGCATAGTCGTCTTCGCCGTCGGTCTGATGATCTCCATCGCGTGGCACGAGTTGGGCCACCTGACCTGGGCCAAGATCTTCAAGATCCGCGTGCCGCAGTACATGGTCGGTTTCGGCCCCACCCTGTGGTCGCGCAAGAAGGGCGACACCGAGTACGGCTTCAAGGCGATCCCGCTCGGCGGCTACATCCGGATGATCGGCATGTTCCCGCCCGGCGAGGACGGCCGGATCACCGCCCGCTCCACCTCGCCGTGGCGCAGCATGATCGAGGACGCCAGGACCGCCGCGTACGAGGAGCTCCAACCGGGCGACGAGACACGGATGTTCTACACGCGCAAACCGTGGAAGCGCGTCATCGTCATGTTCGCCGGGCCGTTCATGAACCTCGTGCTCGCCGTCGCGCTGTTCCTCACCGTCTTCATGGGCTTCGGTGTCAACATGTCGACGACCGTGGTCGGCCAGGTCAGCGACTGCGTGGTCTCGCAGGCCGACACCTCGCACCGCGACCCGAACAACCCGTGCCGCCCCACCGACCCGGTGGCGCCGGCCAAGACCGCCGGGCTCAGGGCCGGCGACAAGTTCGTGGAGTTCAACGGCAAGCCGGTGAAGAACTGGTCGGAGCTGTCCGAGGACATCCGCAAGGGCGCGGGGCCGGCCACGATCGTGGTGCTGCGGCACGGCCAGCGGGTCACCCTGCACCCGGACATCACCACCAACACGGTGGCCAGGACCGACAGCGACGGGAACCCGACCGACGGCGACCCGGTGAAGGCCGGCTTCCTCGGCTTCAGCCCGGCCAGCCACATCCAGCCGCTCGGCTTCGCCGACTCCGTCGACCACATGGGCGACATGGCCAAGCAGGGCGTCGACTCGCTGATCTCGCTGCCCAAGCGCATCCCCGACCTGTGGAACGCCGCGTTCCACCACGCGCCGCGCAAGGCGGACTCGCCGATGGGCGTGGTCGGCGCGGCCCGGGTCGGCGGCGAGGTCTTCGCGATGAAGGCGCCCGCCATCGACCGGGTGGTGACGATGGTCATGCTCGTGGCCGGCTTCAACCTGTCGCTGTTCCTGTTCAACATGCTCCCGTTGCTGCCGCTGGACGGCGGCCACATCGCGGGCGCGCTGTGGGAGGCGATCCGGCGACACGCCGCCCGGGTCTTCCGCCGTCCCGATCCCGGACCGTTCGACGTGGCCAAGCTCATGCCGATCGCCTATGTCGTGGCCGGAATCTTCGTGTGCTTCACGCTGCTGGTTCTGATCGCGGATGTGGTCAACCCGGTCAAACTGAGTTCCTAATGGCCCGAGCCGGGTGAGAGTCGTGGGCGGGGTGTCGTAATCTCGATGCTGGAGCCCGCCCACGACGGGACCTCGTTCCACACCTTGGGGATGCCACGCAGATGACCGCGATTTCGCTCGGTATGCCGGATGTTCCGACCAAACTCGCCGACCGCCGCAAAAGCCGTCAGATCCAGGTCGGGAGCGTCGCGGTGGGCGGTGACGCGCCGGTCTCCGTGCAGTCGATGACCACCACCCGCACTTCCGATATCGGTGCCACCCTCCAGCAGATCGCCGAGCTGACCGCGTCCGGCTGCCAGATCGTCCGGGTCGCCTGCCCCACCCAGGACGACGCCGACGCGCTCGCCACCATCGCCAAGAAGTCGCAGATCCCGGTCATCGCCGACATCCACTTCCAGCCGAAGTACGTCTTCGCGGCCATCGACGCGGGCTGTGCGGCGGTCCGGGTCAACCCCGGCAACATCAAGCAGTTCGACGACAAGGTCAAGGAGATCGCCAAGGCCGCCTCGGCGGCCGGCGTGCCGATCCGGATCGGCGTCAACGCCGGCTCGCTGGACCGCCGGCTGCTGGAGAAGTACGGCAAGGCCACCCCCGAGGCGCTGGCCGAGTCCGCGCTGTGGGAGGCGTCGCTCTTCGAGGAGTACGACTTCCGCGACCTCAAGATCTCCGTGAAGCACAACGACCCGGTGGTCATGGTCAACGCCTACCGGCTGCTCGCGCAGCAGTGCGACTACCCGCTGCACCTCGGCGTCACCGAGGCCGGTCCGGCCTTCCAGGGCACGATCAAGTCCGCGGTCGCCTTCGGCGCGCTGCTCGCCGAGGGCATCGGCGACACCATCCGGGTCTCGCTCTCCGCGCCGCCCGCCGAGGAGGTCAAGGTCGGCATCCAGATCCTGGAGTCGCTGAACCTGCGCCAGCGCCGCCTGGAGATCGTCTCCTGCCCGTCCTGCGGCCGCGCCCAGGTCGACGTCTACAAGCTCGCCGACCAGGTCTCCGCCGGCCTGGACGGCATGGAGGTCCCGCTGCGGGTCGCCGTCATGGGCTGCGTCGTCAACGGCCCCGGCGAAGCCCGCGAGGCCGACCTCGGCGTCGCCTCCGGCAACGGCAAGGGGCAGATCTTCGTCAAGGGCGAGGTCATCAAGACCGTGCCGGAGTCGCAGATCGTCGAGACCCTGATCGAGGAGGCCATGAAGCTGGCCGAGCAGATGGAAGCGGCCGGTGCCGCGTCCGGTGAGCCGCAGGTGAGCGTCTCCTGACCGCACGTTTCAGGCCGGGTGTCGCGTGCGGTGTGCCGC
>NZ_JACEGK010000645.1:0-3919 GCF_056859195.1 Streptomyces sp. NH27 | reverse complement strand
CCTCCGCCCCCGCCGGGGCGGAGGCAAGCGCGGACGAAACCCGATAGGAGTTTCGACCGCTCCAGCTTGCTCCTCCTGGGCGATCGGTGAACGTCCGGCTGATCCGTGCGAGGACTCCGGGCTTCTTCTGGGGCTGATCCATGGTCGTACTCCTGAGCGTGGGCTGGCTGCGGGGGCGTGAGGGTGTGCGACCCGTCCCACCCGTCGCATGGCTGGTCAGCCCAGGTACGGGTGGATGCGGTGATGCGGGTCGACTTGTCACTGGGAAGTGACCCGTCCCCGCGCTGACCTGCGCGGGGACGGGTGGTACGGGTCGGCGACGGTCACCGCCCGACCGGGAGCGCCTCTTCGGGTTGCGGGCAGTAGCGGGTCCAGGCGTCGGTGAACTGGTTGCGGGTGAAGCCCCGTCGCTGGGTGTCGCCGGGGAAGCGGCGGTTGGCCGCCCCGATCCCGTAGTCCCTCAGCAGCAGTTGGAGGCCGCGCGGGGTCAGCCCGCTGGTGCCGTACTCGCGCCACGGCCCTTCCGGGTCCGTGTTCAGGGCGTTAAGGAGGGACTGCGTCGAGAGCGCGTCCGGGTCCCCGTACGAGGCGAATACAGCGCGGATGTCGGCAAGGATGCGGGTCTTCAGGCCCGTGTCCTGGTCCTGGCCCTCCTCGTGGGCGGTCATCACCCGGCACGCCGCCCGCGCCCGCTGCGGCCACGGACCACCAGCCAGGTCGGCGACCGCCACCAGCGGCTCCCAGGTGTCGGCCGCCCGGTCTTCGACCGGCATCACCGGCTCCATCGCAGCTGCTGCGTCGGTCAACGGCACCAGCCAGGCCGCCAGCCGGTCCCGCAGGACGTGGAGAAACGGGGTGTCCCGGCGGGCACGGAAGGGCCGCACGGTCTCGCCCGGCCCGCGCCTGCGCATCCGGACCACCACCGCCCGGTCCATGATCGTGTCGGGCAGATCGCCGATCCCGGCGAGCGCCGCCATGGCGAACGTCGCGAACCTGGTGGGCTTGTGCTCCGGCCCGACCACCCGGGTGGTCGGGCGGTTGCGCTGGTGCCCGGAGTTGAGCAGCCCGCGCATCTCCTCGTTCTTCTCCGCGACCTTCACGCTGCCGAAGATGGTGTCGGCCTCGTCCACCAACAGCGTCGGGGGCTGCTCGGTGATCGACCGGAAGATCGCCGCCGGGGTCGAGTTCACCGTGATGAACGGGTCGTGGACGGTGTCGTGGAGCACGTCCAGCAGCCGCGACTTCCCGCACCGCTTCGCCGGACCGACCACCGCCAACCTCGGTGCGTGCTGCCACGCCGGTTGGAGGTGGGTCGCCGCTATCCACAGGGTGACCGCGTCCAGCGCTTCCGGGCTCGGCATGACCACGTACCGGGCAACCGCTGACCTCAGCTCGGTCAGCAGGTCAGCGCCCTCCGTGGCCGGAACTTCGGCCCCCGGACTGACCGGACCGACCGGCTGACCGGGGCCAGTGACCGCCACTAGGTCAGCGACCGCGGTCACCCGGTCAGTGACCGATGCCGGGTCACCGGGCGCCCGGTCACTGACCGGACCGCGGTCAGAGCCAGCCGCAGCCCGGTCAGCGGCGGACAGTGCACGAGCGGTCAGCCGCTCGGCCACCACCGCAATTGGCGCCGCGGCAGGGTTGGAGGCAGGCAGGCGGCAAGACGCGCCGCCGGGCTGGCCGGGTATCGCAACTGGCGGCCATACCGGCTTCTCGGGTGCGCTGTTCGGGCGCGGGGTCGTACGCTGCATGGGTATCTCCTCCACCGGCGGCGCCGGGCTGGCAGGCCCGCACCGCCTGGTTCGATCGTTCAGACGCGGTTCTGGGGAGTTCGCGGCCTCCGGCGTTGACGCGCTGGAGGCCGCGCTGCGCTGACGGGTGCGCGGTTAGGCCACGAGGTCGACGGCCTGTTGGTCGACCCATGCCTCAACCTCCGCCCACCGGTAGCGCAGGTGGCGGCCGAGCTTGTGGACCTTCGGCCCGATGCCCCGGTGACGCCACTGGTAGAGCGTGGCGACGGGGACTCCGAGGTAGGCCGACAACTCCGCCGGAGTGGCCAGGGGGCGCCGGTCATCGAGGGCTTTCTGTGAGCTGGGCATGAGGCTCGCCTTTCGGATGCGGATGGCCATTCGCAGCCAACATAGCCACGAGCCGGGTGAGCCATCCAGCGGGATTGTGGCCGAAAAAGACGGACGGGCCAAATGCGCCTCCACACCTCGGGGTAAAACCCCCGGAAACCGAATCAAGCAACCCTTCCGGCCTGGCAACGCTCCTCATCCGGCAGACGGCTCGGCGCCGCCAGCGCCCTCCTACCAGCCATGTTCGCCGCCTAGGACAGCGCAACACCAGGTAGCACTACTCAGCATAAAGAAAAGAGCCGGACCATATCACTGCCGCCGCAACAATGGAATCAGCATCCGCTGCACACAACCCAGAGACCTCTATCACGGAATTACGGCTTGCCCAAACCGCCGACTCCAAGGGAACCTCCCACGACGTTCGCCAGCCCCATCCGAAGGGGCAGAGGAAAATGGAGATCCCGTGGACAAGAGCCCCGCCCTGCCGAGCAACCGGACCGGTGCCTGATGGCACGCGTGTGGATCGAGGACCGCGCCGGCCATACCGCGTACCAGCGCGCGGTCGCCGCAGCCAAGCAGGCTGGACGCACGCCGCCCGGCCGCTGGCGTGTGCGCTGGTACGGCCCCGACGGCAAACCGAAGATGAAGGTCTTCGACGTGAAGGTGAAGGCGGACGATTTCCGCTCCCAGCTCCAGGCCCGGCTCGGGGACGGTACGTACCGAGACCCTGCCGCCGGACGTGTCCCGTTCGCCGTGGTCGCCGAGTCCTGGTTCGAAAGCCAGTTGCACCTCAAGCGCTCCAGCCGGGCGCGCTACCGGATCGCGCTGGACACGCACGTTATCCCCAGGTGGGGATCCACGCCTGTGGACAGGATCCAGTACGACGACATCGCCGCATGGCTGGCAGAACTGGCCGCAGGCAAGACGACGAACGGACGCCCCCAGGCGGCACGCTCGATCCGCAAGACCTACGTCGTGCTCAGCCGCGTCCTCGGCTTCGCCGTCAAGTCCCGCCGCCTCGCCTTCAACCCGGCCACCGGCGTGCCGCTGCCCGCCATCAACCCCGCCGACCACGTCTACCTGGACGAGGTCCAGGTCGAAGCCCTCGCCGATGCCACCGCCGAATACCGCGCCTTCATCCTGCTGCTCGCCTACACCGGCCTCCGCTGGGGCGAAGCCTCCGCGCTGAGGGTCGGCCGGATCGACCTCACCGCACGCCGCGCGCACATCGTGGAGGCCTTCGGCCTCGACGGCGGCAAGCTCTACCTGGACACGCCCAAGAACCACGAGCGCCGGTCGGTGCCCCTCAGCGCTTTCCTCGTGGATGAGCTGAGGCCCCACCTCGCGGGCCGCGACCCCGGCGAACTCCTCTTCACCGGCCCGCAGGGCGGCGCCCTGCGGGCCAGCAACTTCGTCCGCCGGGTATTCGACCCGGCCGTCGCTCGGGCCAGTCTCGGCCACCTCGGCGTCACCCCCCACAAGCTCCGCCACACCGCCGCCTCACTCGCCATAGCCAGCGGCGCAGACGTCAACGTCGTCCAGACGATGCTCGGCCACAAGTCCGCCACCATGACCCTCGACGTCTACGGCCACCTCTTCCCCGACCGCCTGGACGAGGTCTCGAAGAAGATGCACAAGCGCCGCGCCCGCGTCCTCGCCAAGGCCAAGGAGAAGGCAGAGAAGGCGGCGCGGAAGGCCCAGCGGGCGGCAGCCGAACTGGCAGCCCTGGAGCAGGCCGCGGCCTGATGTGTGCCATATGCGTGCCGGACGACAGCGGCCCTCCCCCCCGGATCGGGAGGGAGGGCCGCTGACCTGCGTAAATCCTTGTGGAGCCTAGG
>NZ_JACEGK010000644.1:0-3936 GCF_056859195.1 Streptomyces sp. NH27 | reverse complement strand
GCCGACCACCGCGCGGATGAGGACGGTGCGGGCACCTACGCGGGCGTTGGCGCCGATGAGGCTGTCGCGGATCACGGCGCCGGGGGCGATGCGGGCGCCGGAGAGGATGGCGCTGCCCTCGATGAGGGCGCCGGAGCCGATGACGGCGCCGGGGGCGACGGAGGTGCCGGCGAAGAGTTTGGCGTCGTCGGCGACGACGGCGCCGGGGAGGATGAGGCGTTCGCCACGGCGGCCGGGGACGGCGGGCGAGGGGGCGCGGCCGAGGACGAGGTCGGCGGAGCCGCGTACGAAGGCTTCCGGGGTGCCGAGGTCGAGCCAGTAGGTGGAGTCGACCATGCCGTGCAGGTGGGCGCCGTCGGCGAGCAGGTCGGGGAACGTCTCGCGTTCGACGGAGACCGCGCGGCCGGCGGGGATCGCGTCGAGCAGGGCGCGGGTGAAGACGTACGCACCGGCGTTGATCTGGTCGGTGACGATCTCCTCGGGGCTCTGCGGTTTCTCGAGGAACGCGGTGACGCGGCCGTCGGGGTCGGTGGGTACGAGTCCGAAGGCGCGCGGGTCCTCGACGCGGGTGAGGTGCAGCGACACGTCGGCGCCGTTGGTGCGGTGGGCGGCGACCAGGGCGCGGATGTCCAGGCCGGTGAGGATGTCACCGTTGAAGACGAGGACCGGCTCGTCGGGCGCGGAGTGCAGCCGGTGGGCGACGTTGCGCAGGGCGCCGCCGGTGCCGAGCGGGTCGGTCTCGGTGACGTACTCCAGGTGCAGGCCGAGCGCGGAGCCGTCGCCGAAGTGCGGTTCGAAGACCTCGGCCAGGTAGGACGTGGCCATCACGATGTGCTCGACGCCGGCGGCGCGGGCCCGGGCCAGTTGGTGGGTGAGGAACGGGACCCCCGCGGCCGGGACCATCGGCTTGGGGGTGTGTACGGTGAGCGGGCGCAGTCTGGTGCCCTTGCCGCCGACCAGCAGGATCGCCTCGGTGGCGGGACGTTGGGTCGGATCGGCTGTACCGGCCGCGGAGGCGGGGTGTGCTCGCATGGGAACGATAGTGGCATAAGCCGTAAACCCGATAAACCATCATCTGATATCTCGTCAGCCGTTTCGCCGCCCCGTCCGACGGCCGCACCGCGCGGCGACCCGGATCTTCCCAGGTAGCCTGACCGGCGTGACCTCCAGCGCACTCACCCCCGCCGGACTGCTCGCCGACGCACTGCGCGCCGATCCGGGCCGCCCGTTGATCACGTTCTACGACGACGCGACCGGCGAGCGCGTCGAGTTGTCGGTGGCGACGTTCGCCAACTGGGTGGCGAAGACCGCGAATCTGCTCCAGGACGGCCTCGGCGCCCAACCCGGCGACCGGGTGGCGCT
The DNA here is from genome assembly GCF_056859195.1 of Streptomyces sp. NH27. Lineage (NCBI taxonomy): Bacteria > Bacillati > Actinomycetota > Actinomycetes > Kitasatosporales > Streptomycetaceae > Streptomyces > Streptomyces sp. NH27. The sequence goes on along the minus strand of NZ_JACEGK010000644.1, from coordinate 2,574 downwards.
GCTGCTCCCCGCGCACTGGCAGACCGCGGTGTGGCTGCTGGCCGCGTTCTCCACCGGCGTGGTCGCGGTACCCGGCGGCGACCCGGCGGACGCGGACCTGGTGGTGAGCGGCCCGGACACGCTGGCGGAGGCCGAACGCTGCGGCGGCGAGCGGATGGCGCTGGCGCTGCGGCCACTGGGCGGGCGGTTCCCGCAGCCGCCGCGGGGGTTCGCGGACTACGCGGTCGAAGTGCCGGGCCAGGGCGACCGGTTCACGCCGTACGTGCCGGTGGGTCCGGACGACCCGGCGCTCGAACTCCCGGGCGGGGAGGTGCTCACCGGCGGCGAGGTGGTCGTCAGGGCGCGTTCCGCGGCCGACGCGCTGGAGCTGTCGCCCGGTTCGCGGTTGCTGTCCGGGCTGCCGTACGACGACTGGAACGGCCTGGCCGCCGGGCTGTTGGCGCCGCTCGCCGCCGGGTCCTCCGTGGTGCTGTGCCGACATCTCGACCAGCTGTCGGCCGACGGGCTGGCCCGCCGCAGGGACGCGGAGCGGGTCACCCACACGGCGGTCCCGGGCGCCGTCTGAGCGTCGCGCACCGCGCAGGTGTCGATCCTGCGTGAGAACTTCCTCAACTCCCGCACAGGTTGGGTGTCCTGGGCAACCCTTGAGGTGTTTCGACTGTCTGAACGAATGCCGTGCGGGTACTCGGGTCCGATCCCTCCGGCGACTGATGACGCCCGGCGCGATCCGCCGGGCCCCTGACCGAGGGACGGGCACGACGTGACCACGCCAGCAGAGCCACCACAGGACGACTCCGCCGCGGACGCGGTGGCCGGCTCCGCGACGGAGGCGGCCGACCCAGCGGACGAGACCGACGCGGACGCCGAGGGCCCCGACGCGGACAAGGGCCCCACCCCCGACAAGGGGTCCGGCGCGACCGAAGCTCCCGGCGCGGACAAGGGCGAACCGAGCCCGGTGACCGCACCGGCCGAGCCGACCGCCGAGGGCACCCCGGACTCCCCGGACACCCCGGAAGCACCCGACGCCCCCAACGCCTCCGAGATACCCGGCATATCGAACCCGGCCGCCGAGGACGCCCCCGGCACCCCGGAAGCGGCAGTCGCGGCGGTGGCGGCCGTGGCGGAAGCTCCCACGCGCCGGCGCCGTTTCAGATGGCTGAAGGTCGTCGCGATCAGCACCTCCGTGCTCGTACTGGCCTGCGCGGGTGGTGTCTGGTACGTCTACCAGCAGCTCAACGGCAACATCACCACCGACACGGTGACCGAGAACGAGCTGAAGGCGCAGGCGTCGCAGCGCCCGCCCGAGGGCCCGGCCTCGACCGAGAACATCCTGCTGATCGGCTCGGACAGCCGCGGCGGCAGCAACTCGAAGTACGGCAAGGACTCCGGTACGCAGCGCTCGGACACCACGATCCTGCTGCACCTGTCGGCCGACCGCAGCAACGCCACCGCGGTGAGCATCCCGCGCGACCTGATGGTGCACGTGCCGAAGTGCACGAAGTCCGACGGCAGCACGATCGACCCGAAGTTCGAACAGTTCAACTGGGCCTTCCAGTTCGGCGGCGCGGCCTGCACGATCCGCGCGGTCGAGCAGCTGACCGGGGTGCGGGTCGACCACCACCTGATCGTGGACTTCAACGGCTTCAAGAACATGGTGAACGCGGTCGACGGCGTCGAGGTCTGCACGCCGGAGCCGATCCACGACACGTTCTCGCACCTGAACCTGTCCAAGGGCAAGCACAAGCTCAACGGCGAGCAGTCGCTGGGCTACGTACGGGTCCGGCACGGCCTCGGCGACGGCAGCGACACCGAACGGATCAGCCGCCAGCAGGACTTCCTCGCGTCGCTGATCAAGAAGGTGCAGAGTGACGGGGTGTTGCTCAACCCGGGGAAGGTGTACCCGCTGCTGAACGCGGCCACCAAGTCGCTGACCGCCGACCCCGGTCTCGACTCGCTCAGCGAGCTGTACTCGCTGGCGCAGCGCCTGCAGAAGATACCCACCGGGGCGATCCACTTCGTCACCACGCCCGTCGAGCAGTACGTCCAGGACCGCAACCGCGACCAGCTCGTACAGCCCGACGCCGACAGCCTCTTCGCCGCCGTGCGCGCCGACCAGCCGGTGCAGGTGAGCAGCGACGGCAAGAGCAACAGCTCCGGCAGCGGCACCAACTCGGCCTCGGGCACACCGGACCCGTCCGGGACCCCCTCGGGCACCTCCTCCGCCACCTCCTCGGGCACCCATTCGAACACCCCGACATTCAAGGGGACGACGGCCGACCGAGACATCTGTGGCAAAGGCCGATGAACTAAGGTAGGGCGCTCCGGCCACTGCGGATGGAGGTCCTGAGCGACCGTGGACACGCAAGGCTCCGGGTACATCGACCCGGCGGACCAGTGGGTGCTCGACCCGGTCACGGGCACCTACCAACTGCGGCTGGAACCGGCCGAGTCGGCGAACCCGCCCGCATCCGGCTCCGTACCCCCGGCGGTACCGCCCGCCCAGCAGGCCGGCGCCGGCGGGTACGACCCGGGGCCGTACGAGCAGACGGCCGCGGCGGACCTCGGCCCCAGCCC
>NZ_JACEGK010000643.1:0-3962 GCF_056859195.1 Streptomyces sp. NH27 | reverse complement strand
GTGTACGGCGCCTGCGGGTCGGGCTGGAGCGGAAGCTGCGATTCGTGCGGAAACTGGGGTTCGCCGCCGTTGTGGCTGCTCTCGTCGCTGGTCATGCCTATGACTGTGTGCCCGCTACATGAGAGCTTGCTGAGTGCACGCTGAGAAGCCCGACAGAAGTAGGTATGCCCGATATAAGGAAGATCGGCTACCGGTGGGCGCGCGGGCCTTGTCCAGCCCGTACGGACGCGGCGCGCGGGCCCGTATCCGGCGGCCGTTCGGGCCGGTGCGCCCGGCGGTCAGCCGCAGCCGCACGAACCCCGGACGACCAGCCGCGACGGGAACTGCCGGACCCGCTCGCCGCGCGAACCCGGCACCCGCAGCGAGTCGTCGAGCACCGCGTCCACCGCGGCGCGGGCCATCGCCTGCCGGTCGGAGGCGACCGTGGTCAGCGGCGGGTCGGCGAGCGCGGCCTCCTTGACGTCGTCGAAGCCGGCCACCGCCAGCTTGCCGGGCACGTCGATCCGCAGCTCGCGGGCGGCCCGCAGCACACCGATCGCCTGGTCGTCGGTCGCGCAGAAGATCGCCGGCGGCCGGTCGGGCCCGGCGAGCAGCCCGAGCCCGACCTGGTAGGCGTCGTAGCGGTTGTACGGGGACTGGAAGAGGCGGCCCTCGGTGGACTTCCCGGCCTCCGCCATGGCCCGCCGCCAGCCGACCACGTGGTCGGTGACGGGGTCGCCGACCTCCGGGGTGCCCTCGGTGCCGCCGAGGCAGGCGACGTAGTCGTAGCCGTGCTCCAGCAGGTGCCGGGTGGCCAGTTGGGCGCCGCCGATGTCGTCGGTGACCACCGCGATGTCGTCGATCGCCTCGGGCCGCTCGTGCAGCAGCACCACCCGGGCGTCCCAGGCGTCGATCTCTATGGCGGCGTTCTCGCTCGGACCCTGGCTGATCAGGATCAGCCCGGACACCCGCATGCCGAGGAAGGCCCGCAGGTAGTGCACCTCGCGGTCGTCGAGATAGTCGGAGTTGCCGACCAGCACCATCTTGCCGCGATCGGACGCGGCCTGTTCGACGGCGTGCGCCATCTCCGCGAAGAACGGCTGGCGCGCGTCCGGGACGATCAGGCCGATCAGATCGGTACGGCGGCTGGCCATCGCCTGCGCGACCCGGTCCGGCCGGTAGCCGAGCTGCTTGATGGCCGCGAGCACGCGCTCGCGGGTGGCCGGGGCTACCGGCCGGGGTCCGTTGTTGATGACGTAGCTGACGACCGCGGTCGAGGTCCCCGCCAGCCTGGCCACATCGTCACGCGTCACCTTGGGCACGTCGCGCAGTCTACGCGTGTCCAACCTGCCGTCATATAAAAGTTCAGACGGGCTGCTCGGCCGAACTGCGGCCGTCCACATACCGGTCGGCGGACCGCTCGGCCGAACCCTCCGCCGGGTACCGGCCGCTGCCGGTGCGGTCGGGCCCCTCGGCGGTCCGACGGCCCGGGCCGGCGTTGTCGGCCTTGTCGGCCTTCTCGGTCCGGTCGCTCTTCTCGGGCTTCTCCGGCGTCACGAAGCGGTAGCCGACGTTGCGCACGGTGCCGATCAGCGACTCGTGCTCCACGCCGAGTTTGGCCCGCAGCCGCCTGACGTGCACGTCCACCGTGCGGGTGCCGCCGAAGTAGTCGTACCCCCACACCTCCTGCAGGAGCTGGGCGCGGGTGAAGACCCGGCCGGGGTGCTGCGCGAGGTACTTCAGCAGCTCGAACTCCTTGAAGGTCAGGTCGAGTACCCGGCCCTTGAGCTTCGCGCTGTACGTCGCCTCGTCGACCGACAGGTCGCCGTTGCGGATCTCCATCGGGCTGTCGTCGTTGCTGATGTGCTGGCGGCCCAGGGCCAGCCGCAGCCGCGCCTCGACCTCGGCCGGGCCGGCGGTGTCCAGCAGTACGTCGTCGATGCCCCAGTCCGCCGTGACGGCGGCCAGACCGCCTTCGGTGACCACCAGCATCAGTGGACAGCCGGGGCCGGTGGAGCGCAGCAGCTGGCACAGGCTGCGTACTTGTGGCAGGTCCCGCCGGCCGTCGATCAGGATCACGTCGGCACCGGGGGTGTCGACCAGAGCCGGGCCCTCGGCGGGCGCCACCCGCACGCTGTGCAACAGCAGACCGAGTGCGGGCAGCACTTCGGTGGAGGGTTGAAGGGCGTTGGTCAGAAGCAGGAGTGAACTCACCGGGCGCTCCCGTAGGTCGTCGTCCGGCCGCAATACGCCGTCACGGACGAGGTCGGTGGTGCCAGGACACGTCTCACGACCTGTCTCAAAACCGAACCCTCCTCGTTTCCTGCGAGGCGCCATGCGTGCCGGAAAGCACGAAAGGACCCGGGGGCGACATTGCCCAGGTCCTCTTCCAGGGAACAATAGCCCACATGGACAGCCCTGCCGAGAGCGATAACAGCCTTTCGCGTGTTTCGGTGGTCACTTCGAGTGGCCATCGGGCGGTGCTGTTGACCTCCGACCGGGTGCCCGTCGAGGCCGAGCACATCCCGGCGCCGGATGATTCCGGCCGCCTCGCGATCGTCGTCGCGCACGGTTTCACCGGCGCCCTGGAACGGCCCGCGCTGCGCCGCGCGGCAGGCCGGCTGGCGGGATACGGCGGCGTGGTGGCCTTCTCCGTCCGTGGCCACGGCGGCTCCGGCGGACGCTCCACGGTCGGCGACCGGGAAGTGCTCGACCTGGACGCGGCGGTGCGGTGGGCGCGGCAGTTGGGGTACACGGAGGTGGCCACGGTCGGCTTCTCGATGGGCGGTTCCGTGGTGCTGCGGCACGCCGCGCTGTTCGGCGTGGACGCGGTGGTGTCGGTCAGCTCGCCCGCCCGCTGGTACTACCGGGGCACCCCGCCGATGCGGCGGCTGCACTGGGTGGTGACCCGGCCGATGGGACGGCTGGTCTCGCGCTACGGGCTGCACACCCGCATCCACACCCGCGACTGGGACCCGGTGCCGCTCTCCCCGGTGCAGGCGGTGCCGCTGATCCCGCCGGTCCCGCTGCTGATCGTGCACGGCGACCGGGACGCGTACTTCCCGCTGGACCACCCGCGCTCGCTCGCCGAGGCGGCCGGGCCGGGCGGCGCGGAACTGTGGATCGAACCCGGCTTCGGGCACGCGGAGAACGCGGCGGCGCCGGAGCTGCTGGACCGGATCGGCACGTGGCTGACCGCCCGCTTTCCCGCGAGCTGACGCCGACGGGCCATGATGGACCCGCACGACGCACTGACCTTGAGGACGGAGCGATGGCAGCACCTGACACGGCGGGGCCCGCGGCGGGCACGATCCGCTACTGGGCCGCGGCGAAGGCCGCCGCGGGCACGACGGAGGAGCCGTACCACGCGGCGACCCTCGCCGACGCCCTGGCCGCGGCCCGCGAACGGCACGCCCGCGAACCGGAGTTCGCCCGGGTGCTGCTGCGCTGCTCCTTCCTGGTCGACGGCACGCCCGTCGGCACCCGCGACCATTCCGCGGTCCCCCTGCCAGACGGCGGCACGGTGGAGGTCCTTCCGCCGTTCGCGGGAGGATGAGATGAACGACTTCCACGGTTCCGACGGGCCGCACGGCACCCCTGCCGCCGACGGCACCCCCGGGCAGACCCCGGTCGAGGGCTACCCCGAGCAGCCGGCCGACGGCTACGGGCAGCCCTACGACCCCTCCTACGGTTACGCGCCGCCGGCCCCCGGCGGCTGGGGTGACGGCGCCCCCGGCTACCCCGACGGCGCCCCCGGCTACCCCGGAGCCGCGGGTCCGCAGGCGTACGGCCAGGGCCAGAGCGGGTACGGCCAGAACGAGTACGACGCCCGCTACGACCAGGCCGGATACGACGCCGGTTACGGTCACGGCGGCTACGCGCAAGGCGGCTACGTGCAGCCCGGCGACCCGCAGGCAGCGGCCGGGCCGGGCGGTTACGCCGTATCCGATGATCCCTATGGTGCGGCCGGCGCGGGCTACCCC
>NZ_JACEGK010000642.1:0-3991 GCF_056859195.1 Streptomyces sp. NH27 | reverse complement strand
CGAACGCCAGCTCCTCCTGATCGCCGAGGCCCCCGACGGCGGGATCGCCGGCGCCCTCCTGGCGGGTGAACCGCGCTGGATCTTCGAACACCCCGGAGTCGACACACCGGCGCTCCGGGACCGCCTGGCCGCACGGCTCGGCATGATCCACGCCGTCGCCGTCCGCCCCGCACACCGGGGCGGCGGCATCGCCCGCACCCTGGTCCAGCACGCCGAAGCCCGCTTCGCGCAGGCGGGATACGGGCTGATGACCCTCAACCACGGCCCCCACCTGGACGCCTTCTACCAGCACCTCGGCTACACCCTCGGCAACCAGCTGCTCGTACACACCCCAGGCGACCGCCTGCTCGGCCTCGTCAACGAGGACCCCACCGACGACACCCGCATGTCCGCCAAGGCGCTGCGACCGCCGGTGCGCCTCGCAGCCGTCCGCGACGCTCCGGCCCCGATCATCACCGGGCTGCTCCCCGGCGCCTCGCTGCCCGCCCGCGCCCGGTTCGACCCTCGGCGCCTCCGGCTCCGCTACTGATCACCCGAGGAGGACCCCGTGCGGCACTTCCACATCGCCGAGCGCTGCGAGCACGGCGACACTAAGCGGACCCTGTGCGACCACCAGCTCCCCTGGGCCAAGTACCGTGTGCGCCAAATTCCCTGCGCCCCCGATTTCTGCTCGGCGGCGCGCGACACCCCCGTGGACTCCCCACGCTCCTTCACTACGTTCGCCACGGTCCGACTGACCGTGACGACACAAGACGAGAACGAGGCATGGAGCCGCGCTCAGTCGCTGGAGGGTGAAGAACACGACCTCCAGTCACTTCAGTCCCTCGGGTTCACCCTGCACGCGATCACCTTCGGAGAAGCCGGAGACGTCGAGTTCGACCGGTGAACGGATCGCGCGGGGCACAGGCTGCCGCCGAGCAGCGCGCCCGAGCGACCTGCGGCCCCGGCATCCGCCGCTCCGACGGGCAGGACGACGGCGTCCGACCCCATTCCGGAGGGCTGCCGGAGGCGGAGTGGCTCCGCGGAGCGCGCGATCGTCGGTGCCTTCAGCTCAGGCCCCTCCGGTCGATGCGGGCTTGCTGTTGCGTGTGCCTTGGGTGAATGTGTGGGCGCTGCGGCCTGGACTCCGGGACGATGGGAAGGCTCGGACGGCACCATCTCGGAGGGCTTTCGTGGCCAGGATCCTTCTCACCACCGATCACGTTCACCAGCCACGGCGGCGCTGGTTTCCGCCGACCGCCGATGAAGAGCGGGAGCACGGTGCCGTCGTGGGTCTGGTCGCGCAGCTGTACGACGCGACCCTGGACCGGTGCGCGCAGTGCAGGCAGCAGCTGCTGGCGCTTGTAGCCCAGGACCCTTCGACCACGGGCGTGCTCGCTGGCTGGGCATGTCTGACCACCTCCGAGACCTACGGCGAGTTGCCGTGGGTCCTGCTGGAGGGGGCCGAGGGCGCCGATGCCCCATTCCAGCCGTCAGCGGCCTTCCGCAGCATCGCCGCCGAGTACAACCTCCTCGGGCTCGGCCCCGCCGGGCTGTATGCCGTCTGCGACGCGCTGTCGGACGACGAGCGCCTTCAGGCGGCCGAGACGGCCCTTGAGATCCTCGTCGAGCTCGCCGACTTCGGAGTCGACTTCATGTTCCAGTGATACTCCTTCACCCCTGCGGCGCGCCCGTGTCACGGATGAGCGAGCAATGGCCGGCCGACAGCGCGCGGAAGCCGGCACTTCCCGGTCTCCGGGGTGCCTGGCCTGGCAGAGGGGTTCCGCCCGCCTGTGGCGGGCCGCGGGGCCGGGCATCCCGGACTGGTCAGGGGTGCGCCGTCAGGCCGAGGCGATGCGGTTCGCGTCGAGCAGCGCGTTGACCAGCGCCACGGTCTCCGGAGAGGAATCGGCCCCGGTCTCGACGGCGATCCTGGTCAACTGGTGCGCGGTGCGCTCCAACCCGGCCTGATCACCGGTCTCGGTGTAGATCGTGAAAAGGTCCCGGTACAGCAGCTCCGCCTGCTGGTCGCACACCAGGCCCTTGGACGCGGCGGCGGCCGCCGCCCGGTAGTCGCGTACGGCCCTGCGGCGGGTGGCCAGTTCGTGGGCTACGTCGACGATCGCGGACATCATCTCCTGGATGTCGTACTCCGCCCAGGCGTACCGCGACTGGTCGATGTCGCTGAACGGCCGGCCCCGCACCAGGGCGAGCGCGGTGGCCAGCGCGGTGTCCGCGTCCGTGCCGCTGCTGTGCATCCCTTCCAGGTACAGCTGCTGGAACTGGCTCCAGTCGCTGGTGACCTGCTCCCCGAAGGAGTACAGGCCGTCGGTGACCAGCGGCAGGTAGGCGGACGCCGGGTCGTCGGCGTCCAGCAGCGGATCCCGGCCGAACCAGGAGCGCAGCTTGCTGATGCTGTTGTTGCGGCGGTCGGCGCGCACCCGCTGGCCGGGCCAGATCGCCTCGTCCAGTTCGTGGCGCGTCTTGCCGGGGTGGAGGATCAGCCAGGCGGAGATTTCGGTGAGCGTGTTGCGGCGGTTGGACTCCACTTTGCCGAGGGTGCCGACGACGTCGACCGGGCCCAGGACCCGGACCTGCGGCCCGGCCGGCTGGTCCGGCGGGGTGTGCAGCGCAGCGAGAACGCTCGAGGTCACCGCGGTCACCCGCGGGGCCGGCACCGCGGCGGGCGTCGCGCCGGCGACGGCTGCGGGCGCGAGCCCGGAGACGGACTCCCCGGCGGTCGCGCCCAGTTCCTCCGGCCCGGACTCGTCCGGGTCTTCGTACGGCGATTCGCTGCCGTCGCCGGTGCTCGCCGTACCTGCGTGTTCGGCCATCACCTGTTGCAAGGTGGCGTCGAACAGGTCCGGCGACAGCCCGGAGTCCTCTTCCTCGGCGGTCGGGGCGGGGGTGTCGTCGCCAGAGACCGGGCCGGTCACCGCGGGCGCGAGCGCGCTGATGTCGGGCAGAGCGGTGGCCAGCGAGGAGTCCGAGACCGTGACGGAGACCCGCACGCCCTGCGGCACCTCGGGCTCGGCTGCCAGCTCGTCCGTATCGAGCTCGCCGCCGTCCGCGACGGCGCTGTCGGGGAGCGGGAAGCCGGCGGGCTCCTCGTCGGGCTGGCCGCCGCCGTCCTGTCCGGCGTCGGGGACCGCGTAGGTGTCCTGTGCCAGAGCGGAGTCGCCCGCGGGCGACGACGTTACCTGGGTCGGCCCGTTGGGCACCGGTTCCCCGGATGTCGCGTGGGTCCAGGCCGGTGCGGGTACGTCGTCGGTGCGGTTCGCGGTCACCAGCAGTTCGAGCAGCGGCTGGTAGGCGTCCTCGTCGAGCCGTTGAAGGGTGACCTCCAAGTCCATCCCCGGCAGCGACACCGGAGCCCCGGCGGCCGCCGGCAGCGTCCACGCGCCGGTCAGGTCCAAGTCCTCGTGTGCTGCGCTGATCACGCAGGCCGCGGTCCGGGGCCGGGAGGACAGCAGGTCCGCCAAGGCGTCGGCTTCGTCACCGACCGGTGCCGGAGCGGCGATGAGGATCTTCGGCACCCAGGCGTCGCCGCCCTCGGCCGCGAGCCGGGCCTCCTCCAGGCCGTCGAGGTCGGCAGCGGCCAACGCGGCGCGCTGCGCAGCGTCGTGGGCCCGCAGATCCGGCAACGCCTCCTCGATCCGCTCGTGGTGCTCGATGTGGATGGGGAAGGCGTCGACGAGCTCCCCGCCGAGGCCGGCCAGCATGATGGTGGCGTCGTCGGCGAGTCCGGAGGAGGCCAGCTCGACGGCCAGGCCCAGCATGACCGCGCGGACGTCCTGGGCGCTGCCCGCCAGGCGCAGCAGCCCCACGGACTCGAGGTTGACCAGGACCGGTTCCTGCTCGGTGGTGGTGCCGAAGCTGACGAGCGCGGGGTAGGGGGCGGTGATGTCGCGGACCTCGTCGGCGCTGAGCAGGGCCGCGCCGCGGGCCGGGCACCACCACAGGTCGGGCTGGTCGTCCTGCTCGGTGAACGGGGTGACGGGCGGGGTGGGGG
>NZ_JACEGK010000641.1:0-3994 GCF_056859195.1 Streptomyces sp. NH27 | reverse complement strand
GGTCCGGGTCGGTGCATTCGGTGATACGCGCGCGGAGGTCGTCGGTGAGCGCGATGTCGCGGGACTGGATCACGAGAAGCAGATCCTCTACGCGGCTCTCGGAGCGGCCCTTCACGTGGCCCTCCACGCGGCCTTCGTCGCGGAGCTTCTCTGAGGTCTCGGAGCGGAAGAAGGAGAGGTCGACGGCCATGAGGTCCTTCCAGGCGAGTGCGGCCGGGGCGAAGCCGAGTTCAGCCGGTGGGTTCGTCGCCCTCGGTGAGGATCTGCTCGGCGGTTTCCGCGTGCAGGGCGCGCCGGAACCATGTGTGGAGGAGGTCCGGGTCGGTGCATTCGGTGATACGCGCGCGGAGGTCGTCGGTGAGCGCGATGTCGCGGGACTGGATCACGAGAAGCAGATCCTCTACGCGGCTCTCGGAGCGGCCCTTCACGTGGCCCTCCACACGGCCCTCCACGCGGCCTTCGTCGCGGAGCTTCTCTGAGGTCTCGGAGCGGAAGAAGGAGAGGTCGACGGCCATGAGGTCCTTCCAGATGTGTGCTGCCGGGCTGGTGCCCAGTCCGAGTTCGGTGAGTTCCCTGAAGATCGAGGCGGTGGACTCGTCGAGCGTCTTCAGGGCGGAAGCCAGTGCCCCCAACATGGTATCCGCTTCGGGATGGTCACCATGAGTGATCGCGGAGAAGACGGCCAGGGGGATGTCGCGGGTGGCCGCCTCCAGGTCGGTGACGACGGGGACGTTGTGGGGGCCGAGGACCAGCGGGCGGACGGTCATGCTGCGCCACTGGGATATGCCGAAGTGGAAGGGCCCCTCGGCCCAGTGGGCCGTCTTCTCGTCCTGGCAGGTGACCAGAAGAATCGGCTGCTTGCGGTACTTGGCGTGCAGGTAGGCGAGATAGTAAGCCCAACTGCCGCCCTTGTCCGGGTCCTTGCGGCTCTGCGCTTCGATGGCGAGCAGGTAGCTCTCGCCGTCGGCGGTGTCGATCTGGAGGAGGGTGTCGAGGCGTCGTTCGAGCGGTTTGAGTTCGGTGACGTCGGTGGGCAGGAGGGAGACCGCGACCGGCTCGGAGATGGGGAGGCCGAGCCGGTTGAAGGTCCGGGCGAAGATGCCGGGGTCCTCTTGGAAGATCCGGTGCATCGCCTCATGTGATGAGGTGACCATAGCTGCGGAGCGTAAGCGATCGTTTACGTGCAGAAACGTTCAGTCAGTGGCATGTTCGCTTGCCCGGGTGAGCAGACGACGGGCGGCCGATCGACGGACCCGGCCGGTGGGGGGCGGCGGCCGGGTGCACCGCTCGCGTCGCCGGAAGGCGTTCGGCCCGGCGTACGCCCGCGATATGCGGGTGCGCGCCGGGCCGAAGGGCCGTCGATGCGAGGAAGCGCTCAGTTGAGTGCGAACTTCTGCGCCGCGGAGCCGTTGCAGTCCCAGATGCGCAGCCTCGTGCCGTTGTCGGTCGCGCCGTTGGGGGAGTCGAGGCAGCGGCCGGACTGCGGGTTGAAGAGGGAACCGTCGGACTGCTGTTGCCAGACCTGGCCGCCGACGCCGTTGCAGTCCCAGAGTTCGACCTCGGTGCCGTTGGCCGTGCCGTTGCCGATGATGTCGAGGCAGCGGCCGATGGTGCTGAGGGAGCTGTTGGTGTGGTGGGTCCAGTACTGGTCCTCCGCGTAGGACTGGCAGTTCCAGAGCTGGACGGCCGAGCCGTCGGTGCCGGTGTCGTCGGCCGCGACGTCGACGCACTGGCCGCCCGGACCGGTGATCGTGCCCTGGGGGCCGTTGGGGATGTTCGTCTCACCGGAGTAGCCGACCGAGACGACGTTCGCCTGGACGGCGTTCTCGGCGGCGTCGGTCGGGTAGCCGGAGACCATCACGCCCTCGAAGAACGTGCCCATGTTGCGGTTGCTGTTGTCGCCGCCGGTGCCCAGGATGATGCCGCCCTCCTGCTGCATCGGCATATAGCCGCCTCTGGTCGGCAGCGAGCCGTTCCACCATGTCGACAGGCCGCCTGATTGGGAGTTGCCGCCCTTCAGGGCGTACGTCGTCTGCCCGTCGTTCTTCAGCACGGCGGTGACGAAGGTGCTGTTGTTCCCGGCGTTGGCGGTGTTGGAGCCGTTGTCGCCCTGGAACATGCCGTTCTCCATGTCGGCCTCGACCCAGGGGCCCGAACCGGTGCACGGCGCGAAGTAGCAGGTGGTCGCGATGGACACGGCGTCCATGTGGCCGTTGCCGGTGTCGGACGCGGTGGACTCCGCGTTGCCGTAGTCGAAGCAGCAGTCGGAGCCGACGTGGGTGCCGCTGGCCACCATGTACGCGCCTTCGGGCCGGCCGTTGACCGCGACGCCGGCCGCGGCGCCGTTGGAGCGGTAGCCGACGCCCGGCGAGATCCAGATGCCGTACACCTGGTGACCGCCCGCGGTGACGGCGAGTTCACTCGCGTCGGCGCCGCGGTCGGCGCTGCCCGCGGTGCCGGCCGGACCGGGATCGAGGTCGTTGTGCCGCGGCGACTGGTCGTAGACCTTGCTGATGCTGCACGTGGTGTCCGCGCAGAACGAGTCCTGCGCGGCGGCGTTCGCGTAACCGCCCTGCGCCAGTAGCCCGATGTCGGTCCTGGCCCCGTCGGAGGCCCGAGTCACCTGGTACAGCGGGCCGTTGTACGAGGCGTAGAGGGCGCGGGTCGTACTGTGCGCGGCCACGCACGGGGTGCCCGCGGCGGCGTAGATGTCGCACGGCAGCGAGTCGGCGGCGTGCGCGGCCGTGCCGGGCAGGCCGATCAGCGCGCCGAGTACGAGCGCGAGCGTCGCGACGGCTGACAGCAGGATTCCGCGCAACCTCGGGCCATGTCCTCGTCCCACGGCCGCAGTTGTCTCTGTATGCATGGCGCGCTCCTGTGGTGGGGGGTGGTGGAGCTTGCTTCAACATGACGCTACGGCAGCCGAGTTCACCCGCGATCCGGCTCCCGGCGACTCGCTGGGAACGTACGCGTGCTGATTGGTTCGGTCAATATTTGTTGCTTCATTTTTCTGAGAGCGCGATCATCTGTCCGAATCTGTGGGTTTTCCGCGCTGTTCGTGGACGCCCCGTACAGGTCAAGGGCGTTGGGGGCGGACCAGACCGGATTCGTAGGCGGCTACGACGAGTTGGGCGCGGTCATGGGCCGCGAGTTTGGCCATGGTGTGGTTGATGTGGGTCTTCACGGTGAGCGGGCTGACCCCGAGCCGGGCGGCGATCGCGTCGTTGGGCAGGCCGCCGGCGACCTCGATGAGGACCTCGCGCTCGCGGGAGGTGAGGGTGTCCAGGCCCGGTACCGTGCGGGGCTCGTCGTCGGCGCCGTGCTGCTGGGCGACGAAGCGGGAGATCAGGCTCTTCGTGGCGGCGGGGGAGAGCAGCGCCTCACCCTTGGCCACGGTGCGGATCGCGCAGAGCAGTTCGTCCGGCTCGGCGCCCTTCCCGAGGAACCCCGAGGCGCCGGCGAGAATCGCCCGCACCACGTACTCGTCGGCCTCGAAGGTGGTCAGCACCAGCACCGCGGTCGCCGCGAGTTCGGGGTCGGCGACGATCTCCCGGGTCGCCGCGATCCCGTCGGTACCCGGCATCCGGATGTCCATCAGCACCACGTCCGGCCGCTCGGCCCGCGCCAGTTCGACGGCCTCGGCCCCGTCCACCGCCTCGCCCACCACGACCATGTCCGGCTCGGACTCCACCAGCATCCGCAACGCGCCCCGCAGCAGCGCCTGGTCGTCGGCGAGCAGCACCTTCACGACGCCGCGCGGGGGAGCCTCACCGTTACCAAGGGTCGTCGTCATACGGTCAGATTACGGGGACGGAGCCGCGGCACCGTGCGGTGGCACCGTCAGCGGCAACCGTACCGAGACGCGGAAACCGCCGCCGGGCCGGGCGCCGGTGCGGCAGACCCCGCCGAGCGCGGAGGCACGTTCGTGCATGCCGAGCAGGCCGTGGCCGCCGCCGGAACCGCCCGCGCCGCCCGCCGCCGTACGGCCTCCCTC
>NZ_JACEGK010000640.1:0-3995 GCF_056859195.1 Streptomyces sp. NH27 | reverse complement strand
TTCGTCGGCACCTTGCTCTGTGGAAGGTGACGGTGGTGGCGCTGTGCACGCTGCGGGCCGGGAGGGTGACGGTCAGGGTGTGGTCCGCCGCGCTGAAGTGCCAGGCCGTCCTGGGCAGCCGGGTGCCGGTCGCGGCCACCGCGCTCGGCGCGGTGACCCCGCGGAAGGTCACCGTCCACTGGCGGCTGGTGACCTGGCCGTGGAAGGAACCGTCGGCCGCGCCGATCCGCAGGGTGTGGACCCCCTTGCTCTCGCTGTAGTGGACGGCCGTCGTCGCGGAGCGGGCCGGCACCGCGGAGGTGCCGTCGTCCTCGTAGAGCGAGAACGAGCCCGACGCGCCGCCTGTGACGGTGAGCGTCACCTTCTTCAGCGGGTTCTTCGCGTCGTCGGTGACGTGGTCGGTCCTGGTCGGCACGACCGCGCCGGCCCTGACGAACACCGGCATCGTGTCGAGCCCGGTGGTGATGTTCTGCGTGCTGCCGCCGGGGTAGGTCTGCCCGGTGAAGTAGTCGGTCCAGGTGGTGCCCGGCGGCAGCCACACGGAGGTGGTGGCGGTGCTGCCGGGCGTGGTGACCGGCGCGACCAGCACGTCGGGCCCGTACATGTACTCGCTGTCCGCCGTGGTGTAGGCGCTGTCCTCCTCCGGGTACTGGAGGTACATCGGCCGGACCACCGGGACGCCACTGGCGTTCGCCTGCTGGGCGAGGGTGTAGGTGTACGGCAGCAGGTCCTCGCGCAGGTTGAGGAACTTGTCCGCCGAAGTGCGGGCGGCTGTGCCGTACTGCCAGGGCAGCCGGTCGCTGTGGTTGCCGTGCAGCCGGTCCACCGGCTGGAAGGTGCCGAGTTGGACCCAGCGCGCGTACAGGTCGTCGGGGAGCTTGGTGGTGGACTTCTGCTGCCCGCCGTCGGTGTACGTCTCGGAGCCGGTCAGCCCGGTCGCGTCGTTGAAGCCGCCGATGTCGTGGCTGACCGCGGACAGGCCGGTGGACGCGGACTCACCCGGGGTGTAGCCGACTTCGAACTTCAGGGTGCCCCAGGTGGAGGAGGTGTCGCCGGTGAAGTGGACGGTGGTGCGCTTGTCCGCCCACGGTCCGGTCGGCAGGCCGGTCGGGCTGCTGTAGCCGCCGGACTGGAGCGACCCGAAGGCCCGGGAGAGCACGAACCCGCGCCCGACGGTCTTGTCCGCGTCGGTGGCGTACTGCTGGTTGATCCAGGCGTCGGGGGTGACACCGGCCAGCGTGGACTGCGAGTTGTCGCAGCACCAGTCCAGCCACCAGAAGTCCGCGCCGGCCTGCTCCATCGTCTGGTGCAGGGCCAGGTACGCCTTGAGCTGGTCCGGGTCGCCGAAGTCGAAGGTGTACGTGCACACGTCGCCGTCGCAGCCGCTCTTGGCGAGCTTGTTCTTCGCGGTGGCCTGGGCCTGCGCGAACTGCGGGTCGGTGCTGACGATGCTCGGGTGGATGTTGAGCGTGTTGTGCAGCCCCTGGCTCGCCGCCCAGTCGAAGAACGCCTTCGGGTCGGGGAACTTGGCCGGGTCCATCTCCCAACCGTCCCAGGTCGCCGGTGACTTGAAGTCGGTGTCGGTGACCAGGACGTCCAGCGGGTCGCCCTCGGAGCGGAACGCGGGCAGGATGGTGTTCTCGTAGTCGGCCGCGGTGCGGTCCAGGTATTCCGAGTACCAGACGCCGTAGGCCCATTCGGGCAGCAGCTCGGAGGGGCCGGTGAGGGTGGCCAGGTCGCTCAGCGCCTGCTGGTAGTCGTGCCCGTAGCCGAAGAGGTAGCCGTCCTGGTAGGGCGCGCCGCCGTGGCCGGGCCGCGCGGAGGCCGCCCCGGTCGCGGTGGAGTACAGCGCCGAGGAGGTGTCGTCCAGCAGGTACCAGCCGTCCCGGTGGAGCAGGCCGGGGGTGATGGCCGGGTCGCCGTTGTCGCCGTTGACGCCGTCCAGGCCGCGGCGGTAGCCGCCCAGGGCGGTGTGCGGCGGGGGTGCGGTCGCGCTCTGGTCGCTGACGGACACCGTGTCGGCGTTGATGTGGCAGCTGTCCGCGTCCGGGCAGCCCAGGGTGATGTCGTCGGTGCCCGCGGTCAGGGTGACCGGGACCGACGCGGTGCCCCAGGTGTCCCAGTCGGTGGTGGCCGGCAGGCTGAGCGTGCTGCTGCCGCCGCCGGCCGTCACGCTCATGGTGCGGGTCTGGTGCAGGCCGTCGCCGCCGACGCCGTTGGCGTAGCGCAGCCGCAGCAGGTACGTGCCGTCGGCGGGCACGCCGACGATCCGGTGGGTCAGCCCCGCGCCCTGGTCCAGTTCCGCGACGAAGCCGGACCCGGAGTAGCCCTGGTGGTTCGTGGCGACCACCGCGGAGCCCGAGGCGCGGCCCGCCTCGGACTCGCAGCTCACCCCGAACCGGCAGTCGGTGATGGCGGTGGCCGATGTCGCCGGGTATGTCGCGCCGGGCGTGACCACCGCGACGCTGTCGAGGTTGACGTTGCCGGAGTCCGCCGCGGCGTGTGCCAGGGTCACCGTGTGGTGGCCCGCGGTCAGGTTCAGCGGCACCCGCGCGACGGCCCAGGTGTCCCAGTCCGCGGTCACCGGCAGGCTCACCGTGCGCGCCGAGCCGCCGTCCACCGACAGCGACAGCGTGCGGGTGGTGTTCTTGCCGTCGCCGCCCAGCGCGTTGGCGTACCGGGCGGCGAACTCGTAGGAGCCGGCCGACGTGGCGTCCACGTCCACGGACACCGAGTCGCCGGCCGCCGTGAAGCCGGCCAGGAAGCCGGTGCCGGTGGCCCCGGTGTGGTCCGAGGCCGTGCTGACCCCTGCGGCGGACAGGTCCTCCGCCTCGCACAGCGCACCGACCGTGCAGGTGAGGCCGTTCCAGGGGGTGGCCGTGACCGGGGTGGTACCCGCGTTCTGGTCCAC
Source organism: Streptomyces sp. NH27 (assembly GCF_056859195.1). NCBI lineage: Bacteria > Bacillati > Actinomycetota > Actinomycetes > Kitasatosporales > Streptomycetaceae > Streptomyces > Streptomyces sp. NH27. The sequence goes on along the minus strand of NZ_JACEGK010000640.1, from coordinate 1,084 downwards.
CGTGAGGTTCTGCGCGGTGAAGGCCCCCGAGTCCACCTTGTAACGCAACGTCACCTTGCTGGTCTTGAGGGTCAGCCAGCCGTCGGAGGTGGTGGAGGTGTACGGCGTGCTGGTGAAGGAGTCCCGGCCGATGGCGTTGAAGGTGGGGCTGTCGGTGAACTGTCCGTCGCCGGCGTACTCGGTACGGATCAACGTCGGCGACAGCACCTCGAACCGTGCGTCGCCGGACGTCACGGTCGGGATGCGGGGGTGGGCCGTGCCGTGCGCGGACGCCGCCTGTCCGGTGCCGGTGAGCACCGTCGCGGCGGCGGCCGCCGCGGCCACGACCGCCACCCGCCGCCGTACGCCCGTCGCCCGGCGGCGCAACCTCGCCGCGCTCACCGGGTCACGCTCAGCAGGGCGAAGACGCCGCCGATCACCGGGCGCGCCTGGAAGCCGCCGGCCGGCCGGTCGTCGACGGTGTCGTACCCGTCGGTGAACGGCACCCGCGGCGGCGTGGTGTGCGCGAACTCGTAGTACGAGTCGATCAGATAGCCGCTCACCGGGTGGTCGCGCAGCCAGGCGGCGGTCCACATCTCCCAGTCGCCCTTGGTGTACGCGTGCCGCACGTCCAGCGGGATGCCGTAGGGGTTGACCTGGGTGAGGTACCAGGCCGCCTCCTCGGCGGCGACCGAGGCCGGCAGCAGGCCGAGGCCGAGCAGCGCGTCCGGGTAGCCGTTGTACTTAAGGCTCCAGGTGCCCGGCTGGTCGGCGGCGTCGGCGGCGGCGGGTGGCGGCCCGTCCGGTCCGGCGGCAGGCGATGCGGCGTCGTTGTTCCTGTGTGTCATCGGTTTCCTCCAGGGACCGCTCCCGTGCGGAGCGGGATGGCAGGGGACGTGCTCCGGCCCGTGCGGCGGCAGACCGGAGTAGCGGCTTGGGGTGTGCCTGTCGGAAGGGATTACTACAACGATGTAAAGCGAGGCAGGACGATGACAGCACAGCGTAGATGTCATGTCCATCCCCCGCGTCGGACAGATTTCCGCCGTGTTCCGCGGCGCCCGGTCATCACACATCAGACCCCCCGCATGACCGAACACCCTTACCG
>NZ_JACEGK010000639.1:0-4010 GCF_056859195.1 Streptomyces sp. NH27 | reverse complement strand
GACGCAGAGACCGCCCGGCACTTACTCACCGAGGCCCGGAACCGCCTCGACGCCGCCCGGCGCCTGCAACAGGCCCGGCCCGGTCTCCTCGTCGTCTCCGACCGGTGCCACATCGGAGTCCTGGCCTACCGCTACGCGATCATGGCCACCGCAAAGGGCCCACGCCAAGACTTCGACCGCGCCCTGGAACTCAGCCACCGCCTCGGGCTGACCACTCCCGATGCCCATGACCGCATCCTCGTCCTGCTGGTCGACCCGGACGAATCCGTCGCCCGCCGCGCCGCCTACGCCCACGACGACCGCTACCGCCTCTGGTTCGACCCCGGATTCCTCACCGCCTACCACGACTTCCTCACCCACCTGAACACCTGGCTGCCCGACAGCACCTTCACCACCCACGACGGCGCCTGGCCGATCCTGACCGGCGCCCTGCCGTCCCGCTTCGCCCGCCAGCTCCAGCCGCACCGCGCGATGACCAGGCCGGAGACACCGTGACGAACGGACCCACCGCGGCCACCACCCGCCGGCTGCTGACCGCGCTCGCCGCCGCCCCGCAAGACGCCCCCAGTCCGGCCCTTGCCGCACTTCGCGAGACGACCGGGAACATCCGCGCCTTCCTCGCCGCCGCCGACCAGAACGACATCCCGACGATTCCCGCCGCGATCCTGCACCAGTGGCGGTGCGACCTCGACCGCCTCCACCAGGACCTTGAACACACCGACCCGCAGGCGCGTGCACGCTGGCGGATGCCGGGCACCTGGCTCGACTCCCACCTGCGGCTTCGGTCCCTGCTCGCCCACGAAGTCGGCAAAGCCTACTGGGACGACACCACCGACATCCGGTACGACGCCATCGACATCGAACGCTACCTATGGGGTGCCCGATGACCATCGCCCAGCCCGCCCCGCCCCATCCCGGCGGCAAGTATCAGGCCACCGCCACCGTCCTGTGCGATCTCCTCGGCGGTTCTGGCAACATCACCGCGTTGGAGCACTGCGTCACCCGGCTCCGGCTCAGCCTGACCGACCGCTCCCTCGTCAACGACACCGCCCTGCGCGACCACCCCGCCGTCCTCGGCGTCCTGGAACGCGACACCTTCCAGATCATCGTCGGCCCCGCCGCCGTCGTCCCCCTCGCCGCCGCCCTGCGCCACCTCCTCGGCCCGGACCTGGACTCCTGAGCAACCGCACGGGCCGTCTACCGGACGTCACAGCCAGCCCGTGCGGTATGCAACCCACTCCAGCGCCGCCGCGGCCTCCCGCCTCTGATACGCGCGCAGTTCGGGCCGTGAACGCCGGCGCCGGGCCACCTCCCAGTGCCCGGCCACCGACACCGCCAACGACGTCACCGTCTGCTGCGCCACCATCTCCCATACCCCAAGCCCGGACAGGGCCTCCTCGGCCGAGGCCGGGCTGTGCCCGTCCATGATCAGATACGGGACGAGCCAGACCATGTCGAACCACGCGGCCCCGCGGTAGCCGCACGCCCAGTCCACCACGAACACCGTTCCCTCCCCGGCGACCACCATGTTGTCCGGCCGCAGATCCGCGTGCAGCAACGTGTCACCCTCAACTGCCGGTAACCACCGCGTCTCCCACTCCACCAGCGACGGAAGATTCCGCACGCACCACGGGTCCAGATCGGCGGGCGGGCCGGCGGCCAACTCCCGCCAGCACCGCGAGACCTGCTCCAGCGCCCCGGCCACCGGCCGCGCCGCCACCAGTGGGCAGGGCGTCAACGCCCCGGACATCGTCCCCACCGTGGCCAGTACCGCTGGCAGATCCGCAGAACCCGGCTGAAGGCCGGGATGACGGCCCGCAACATCGTCAAACAGCAGAACGACCCATCCACCCGCCCTGAACCACGACAACAGCTGAGGCGCAGGCACCTCGGCCGGCAGCGCAGACGCCACGGCGGCCTCCTGCTCGTACATAGCCGCCAGCGGATGAACTTGCGGCACGCCCTTCGCGAACGCCCGCCGGCCGTCGGCCAGGACCAGCCGGGACGCCAACCCACCAGTGAACCCCGACTCCTGGGACACCGCACCCGACACCGGAGCCCCCAGCCGGCCCGCGACAGCGCCGCGAACAGCCGCCGGAAGATCCCGCCACGCCAGCCTGGAAGCCGAACCGACCGGCATACTCCACCCCCACCCCATCGACTGGGCATACCGACGAACTCCCCGCCGAAGCCGCCATCAGATCCCACGGCACCGGTTCCCGCCCGGGAACGATATCCGCCGCGGACCCACCAACCGCACGGAGAACACCGGGTCTGGCACCCGCCAGCGCGCGGCCCGCTCCGGATCCGGACCCTGCCACCATGGGCCGGCACGGCGCGTGACGGTCGCGCCGGGGGCTCAGGACAGCGGCAACCCGTCGGAGTGACCGGTAGGGAGGTGGAAGTACAGCCGGTCCTCCCGCTGCTCGATGAGCCGTCCGCCGTTGGCCTCGATGACCTTTCGGCTCGCGGTGTTGCGGGCGCGTACGGTCACCAGTGCCGGGTCGATGCCCAACTGGTCGGCGACGGGCAGGGCGGCGGCCAGCATCGCCGTTGCGTGACCGCGGCCGCGCAGGGAAGGACGCACGTCGTAGCCGATATGTCCGGTGTCAGCGAGGGCGCCGGTGAGCTGATGCCAGACGGAGATCCGGCCGAGGTACTCCGCCCCGTCGATCCACCACAGCAAAGTCACCGCGCGCGGATCTACATGGAGTCGGTCGACGTAGCGCGCGAAGGCGTCCGACGCGTCCACGATGAGGTCGTCGAAGTCGGGGTATCCACCCTCCGCCTGGTACTCGGCGATCGCCTTGAGGTACGAGGCGTGAACACGGACGGTAGGCGAGGTCAGTTCCGGCACAGCTTGTGACCCTATCGATAGTCACGCGATGCCAGCGTGAGCTTTTCCTACACCGGCACGGGGCATTCGGACCCACAGGCCAAGGCGATCGCTGGGAAACGGTGACGCAGGCCCCTCGCGGCAGAGCTCTCTGACTCTCTGCGGACAGCGGAGACTTGAACACACGGAACCTCCGCGCGGCGGGCAGCGCGGCGAAAGGGACAAGATCGCGAGACAGAATGCCGGGCCAACCGAATGAGACAACGCGAGAACACGCAGGTCGCCACTACGGAACGGGACATTCCAATTACGGACCTACATCGCCGGCGTCCGTGCTGCGACGGAAGGGGATCCGCTGGCGCACGTTTCGGACGACTGGTTTCACATCACGCTCTACCAACTGAGCTCAACGCCCGCAGCCGAGATCCTCGCTGACGAACGGCAGGCCCTTGTCGCCGAGCTGGGCGAACAGATGCGAGCCATCGCGCCCTTCACCGTCACGGTCGGCAGCCCCCTCCCGTACAGCAGCGGACTCATTTTTGACGTCGGGCCGGACGAGCCGCTGAACGCCCTGCGCACCGCCACGACCCGGGCCTTCGAGATCGCGCGCGGAGCCGACGCCACCGTGTACGAGACGGGAGTCCTCCACCTGACTGAGTCGTACGCCACGGCCGAGGTCTCCTTGGAGCATTTCCACCAGATCCACCGGCGCGTCCGTCGGGTCCGCCCCAGCCACGCGCCCTTGCGAATCGAGTCCATCGAGCTGGTCGATGTCTTCGCCGACTCCGTCGAGAAGACCATCACGTGGAAGCCCGTGGCCCCGCCGATTCCGCTCGGCGCAGACCACTGAATCCACCACGCCGACTGTGCTGCCAGACACACCAACGCGCCCTTGGTGCAGGCGAATGCGCCGAACTCCGCCTCGTGGCGGCACGGGCGGAACCTGACCGTTTGGCGACCCGCGATTGTCAGCGGGTCCGCACTGGGCTCATCGAGCGGAGGACGATCAGCGCTGGTGCCCGGATCGACAGGTGCCTCCCGCGGGAGGGCTAGTACTGCAACCGCATCTGCCGTGACAGGTGCTGGATTGGCTCGTTGTTCCGACTGTGCGATGAATCGTTGACGGTTGAGCAGGTCGAGTCGTGGTCCGAGGGGATAGCCGGGTTCCATGCCC
>NZ_JACEGK010000638.1:0-4017 GCF_056859195.1 Streptomyces sp. NH27 | reverse complement strand
TCTCCATGCCGCCCATGCGCCGACCGCGTGCTCCACACGGCCGGGAGCCCGCTGGAGGCGGGCACCCTCGTCGGCGGGCGGTCAGAGTTACAGATTCGGCAGGTTCTTGCGCAGCTCGAAGGCGGTGACCTCCGAGCGGTACTCCTCCCACTCCTGCTTCTTGTTGCGCAGGAAGAAGTCGAAGACGTGCTCGCCGAGGGTCTCGGCGACGAGTTCGCTGCGCTCCATGAGGTCGATCGCCTCGCCGAGGTTCTGGGGCAGCGGCTCGATGCCGAGGGCGCGGCGCTCGGAGTCGGTGAGGGCCCAGACGTCGTCGTCGGCGCCGGCGGGGAGTTCGTAGCCCTCCTGGATGCCCTTCATGCCGGCGGCGAGGAGGACGGCGTAGGAGAGGTAGGGGTTGGCGCCGGAGTCGAGGGAACGGACCTCGACCCGGGTGGAGCCGGTCTTGCCCGGCTTGTACATCGGCACGCGGATGAGCGCGGACCGGTTGTTGTGGCCCCAGCAGATGTACGAGGGGGCCTCGCCGCCGGCGCCCGCGGTGCGCTGGGAGCCGCCCCAGATCCGCTTGTAGGAGTTGACCCACTGGTTGGTGACCGCGGCGGTCTCGGCGGCGTGCCGGAGCAGGCCCGCGATGAAGGACCGGCCGACCTTGGAGAGTTGGAACTCCGCGCCGGACTCGTAGAACGCGTTGCGGTCGCCCTCGAAGAGCGAGAGGTGGGTGTGCATGCCGGAGCCGGGGTACTCCGAGAACGGCTTGGGCATGAAGGTGGCGTGTACGCCCTGCTCCAGGGCCACCTGCTTCATCACCAGCCGGAACGTCATCACGTTGTCGGCGGTGGACAGCGCGTCGGCGTAGCGCAGGTCGATCTCCTGCTGGCCGGGGGCGCCTTCGTGGTGGGAGAACTCGACCGAGATGCCCATGGACTCCAGCATGGTGATCGCCTGGCGGCGGAAGTCCATGCCGACGTTCTGCGGAGTGTGGTCGAAGTAGCCGGAGTTGTCCGCGGGGGTCGGCCGACTGCCGTCCAGCGGGCGCTCCTTGAGCAGGAAGAACTCGATCTCGGGGTGGGTGTAGAAGGTGAAGCCGAGGTCGGAGGTCTTGGCCAGGGCGCGCTTGAGGACGTAGCGCGGGTCGGCGTAGGAGGGCGAGCCGTCGGGCATCAGGATGTCGCAGAACATCCGGGCGGTGCCGGGTGCCTCCGCGCGCCAGGGCAGGATCTGGAAGGTGCTCGGGTCCGGCTTGGCGATCATGTCGGACTCGTACACCCGGGCGAAGCCCTCGATCGCGGAGCCGTCAAAACCCATGCCCTCGTCGAACGCCTGCTCCAGCTCGGCGGGGGCGACGGCGACCGACTTCAGGTAGCCGAGCACGTCGGTGAACCACAGCCGTACGAAGCGGATGTCCCGCTCCTCCAGGGTGCGGAGAACGAACTCCTGCTGCTTGTCCATATCCATCCATCCTCGCCGGTCAGGCACCGCTCCCCCGCCGTCGGCAAACCGGGGGATCAGGAGCATTGCACCACACCGTTTCGCACGTGTTGCGGGCGCCGCTCCTCTCATGGTGCACGCCGGATCGCATCAGCCGAAGCGGTCAGCCGAAGGTGTCGATCGAGGCGATCTTCCACGTGCCCGCCTGGCGGATCGCGTCGACCGCGAACATCGCCGCCGAGTAGGCGTTGCCGGCGTTCGCGCCCTTGGCCGTGGAGGTGTTGCCCTGGTCGGCGTAGACCAGCACCCGGGCCCGGTCGCCGCTGATCATCTCGACGCCGGTGTCGGTGACCGTGGTGGTCAGCACCAGTTTCTGCTTCGGGGCGGCCGCCTTCACCTGGGCGATCATCGTGGCGTACTGCTGGACGGCCTTGCCGGTGAGCACCTTCTTCGCGGCGGTGTCGGTGCGGGCGGTGTCGGTGTAGTCGTAGGAGAAGACGGAGTTCACGTCCTGCGCGATCTGGCCCTTCACCTCGGCGGTGCGGGCGTTGTCGGTGAGCGCGGTGTTGGAGCCGGCCGAGCCGTCGTGCAGCGCGGACGCCTTCCCGGCCGCCCATGCCGCGAAGGCGCCGAGCAGCACGGTGAGCAGGGCGAGCACGGCGATGGTGAGGGGGAAGCGGGCGGGCAGCCGCAAGGCGGCCGTACGGCGTGGGGCGGCCGTGTCCTTCCCGGCGGTCGCGGGCCGGGCGGCGGCTTCGCGCTCGGCGGCGGCCTGGCGGGGGGCGGCGGTGCGGCGCGGGCGGACCGCCGTCGCCGTCCTGCCGGCCCTGCCCGGGGCGCGCTCGGCCGTGCCGGTGCCGGTGCCGGCCCCGGTGTCCGCGCTCGCGCTCGTACGGTCGGTACTGTCGCGGACCGGTCCTACGGTGCGCTCGCCCGCCGCCGCGGACGCCGCGGCGAGTCTGCGCTGCCGGTTGATGAGGTGGCGTGTGGTCGACATGGGGCTGCGGTCCTCTCGCGTACGACGTGCGGCGTGCGGCAGTACGGCGGTGCGGCAGTACGGCGGTGCGGCGTCAGTGGCCGGCGGCGGTCGCGGGTGCGGTCGTCGCGGGGGTGGTGACCGTGGGGTCGGCCGCCGCGGAGGCGCTGTCGCCCATCGGCGCGTCGCCGAGCGCGCTGAGCTTCCACCCGGCCGAGGTACGGGTCATCTCGCCGAGCAGCCGGCTCTCCTTCACCGAGGGCTTCGACTTGGGCGCCTGCACGGTGATCTGGAGCGCGACCATCACATCGGCCTTCCCGGTGCGGTCGTCGAGGTCGGTCACCGCGCCGTCCAGCACCTTTGCCGTACTGACCGTCTGCGCCTGCTGCACCTGCTGCTCGAAGTCGGCCCGGCCCTGGACGAGTTGGCTGTGCAGGTCGCCCGTGGTGCTCTGCTCCCACACGGCGAGCCCCGCCGCGAGGTGGGCGTGGTCGAGCGTGTTCATGTTCTGCACCGCCTGCTCGCCGGCGGCCAGCACGGTGTCCCGGGTACGGGCGAACGCCGCGTTGTCGTCGTGCGCGGCGGAGTACCACGACCAGCCGGTCCACACCGCGGCGACGGCCGCGGCCACCACCAGGGCGATCGCCGCGCCCAGCACGGGCCGCCGCCCGGCGGGGGCGGGGCGTCCCGGGCGTGCTTCCGTCGCCGCGGCGCGGCCGTCCGCCTTGTCGTCGTCCTGCGGGCGCGGGCGCCGTACGCGCGCGGCCCGCGCGGGCTCCCCGGACTTCCCGGCGCCGGCAGTCGCACCGTGCTCGGCCGGCCCGCGCCCGACGCGGGTCCGGTCCGCGGACGCCGCCCGCGCGGGCTCGCCCGCGTCCGCTTCCGCTTCCGCCGGTGCCGCGGGCTCGGGCTCTGGGTCGGGCTCGGGCTCGGGGACATCGGTGTCCTGCGCGTCGGCGACCGCCGCGGGCGCCGCCGGTTCCTCGCCGTCGACGGCCTCCGCGGTGGGCCCGGTGTCCGCGGTGCCCGCGGGGTCGTCCTTGCGCGGTGGGCGCGAGCCGAAACGCATATGTGGCATCTGCCTCTCCCCTAGCGGGCCTTGAGTGTGGTGATCCGCCAGTGGCCGTTCATCTGCTCGGCGGTGACCGAGAGTTGGGCGGCGGCGCTGGTGGCGGTGGAGCCCGCGCGTTGCGCGGTCTGGTCGAGGAAGACCAGCAGGCGGGCGCGGTCGGCGGTGAGGCTGACCACGCCGGCCCGTACGACCCTTGTGGTGAGGGTGAGTTGCTGGGTGGCGACGTTCTGCTTGATCTGCGCGAACAGCGCCTGGTACTGGGTGGCCGCGCTGCCCGCGAGGACGTTGCGGGCCGCCTGTTCGGTGGCGGCGGTGTCATCGGGCGTGTACGCGAAGATCTCGCTCAGCGCGCTGCTGACGTCCCCGATCACCTGGTCGGTGGTGGCGGTGTCGGTGAGCGCGCGGTTGTGGGTGGCCGCCGGGTCCTTGAGGTCCTGCGCGGCGTAGAGCAGCCCGCCGCAGCCCAACAGCCGCACGGCGATCGCCGCGGCCCCGGCGATCCGCCGCCACCCGTACGACCGGGCGAGCCGCACCACCCGCC